>JAAEMS010000313.1 GCA_024225275.1 Actinomycetes bacterium | reverse complement strand
GAGCGAGGTCGAGGAGGTGGCCCGCCGTCTGGCCGATGAGCACGGGCGCCCGGTCCGAGTTCTCCTCTCCCGAGAAGACACTGTCCGCCGGGGCGCCAAGCGGCCTCCCATCGCGGCTGGTCTGCACCAAGACGGCAGCGGGGTCCTACGGGTGGCCCGCACCACGGGAATCACCGAGGTGATCGCGGCCGCGGCCCCGGACCTGTTGGTGGAAGAGGTCGACGTCGTCGGGCCACCCACCTCAGCTGCCATCCGCGCCGCCGGTTGGGCCGAGGTGGCGATGCTTCAGGCCGCCCTGGCTGGCGAGCCCCTCCCGGTCACCGCGCCCAACGGGGCGGAGGCGCGGGCCGTGGTGTCCGCCGCCGGCATCGAGGTGGTGGTCCGGTGCGGGCGACCTCTCGACGAGGTGGTGCTGCGCTCGTACTGCATCGGGGCGGCCCACATGGCCTACAGCTGGGTGGTGTCAGAGTCGCTCACCGTGGGCCCCGACGGTGTGCCCCTGGATCTGACCGTGCGTTCATTCGGGATCGTGGGGCCGGCCGAGACACCGGTTGTGCGGGTGGTTATCGAACCGTCGGACTCCCATCCGGTGGCCGGATCCGATGCTGTCTTCGCCGCGGTGGCGGCTGCCACCTGGCTTCATGTGGGTACCCCCACTGATCTCCCTGCCGGGTCGCCCGCGTGAGAGCATGCCCCCACCAATCTCTGCCGAGGAGTTCCCGTGAGCAAGCCCGTAGGTCCCTACACCCCCATCGTCCGCGCCGGCGACCTGCTGTTCGCCTCCGGTCAGGTGGGGATCAGCGACGGCGCTCTGGTCGAGGGCGGCACCGTGGGCCAGCTCGAACAGGCCATGGCCAACCTGAAGGGTCTGCTGGAGGGCGAGGGCTCATCGCTCGACCAGGTCATCAAGACCACCGTGTTCCTCGTCGACATGGACGACTACGCGGACATGAACACCACCTATGTCGCCGCCTTCGGTGACCATCGCCCCGCCCGCTCCGCGGTTGCGGTTGCCGCCCTGCCCTTGGGCGCCCGAGTCGAGATCGAAGCCATTGCTCACGCCCAGTAAGGTCGCGGCATGACTGAGCGCAGCGAATGGGCCGGCCCGGCCGAGAGGGCAAGGCGATGATCGGAGCCATCATCATCGCCGTCCTCCTTCTGGTGGTCATCCCCGTGTCCGTGTTGATGAGCGGGGCCGTGGGTGCCGCGATCCTGGGGTACTTCACCAAGGAATCGGTCGACGCCAACTACGAGGGTTCCGAGCTGCTCGATCTGTAGCGGGTAAACCCACGACGTCGGTGCCCCGGCCCGATACGGTCGCGTGACGTGATCGACCTTCGCCGACTCCGAGACGACGCCGACTACCGCGCGGGGGCGGTCAAGAAGGGCGCCGACGCCGAGATGCTCGAACGTCTCCTCGTCATGGACGACGCCCGGCTCGAGTCCCTCAAGGTCGTTGAAGATCTGAGGGCCCGCACCAACGCCGCCTCCAAGGACATCGGCCGCGCCGCCCCCGACGATCGCCCGGCCAAGATCGAGGCCGCCGGTCGACTCAAGGAAGACCTGGCCGAGGCCGAGGCGACCCTCGCCACCCATCAGGAGGGCATCGACGAAGTCGTCCTCGACATCCCCAATCCGGCCCACGAGTCGGTTCCTGTGGGGGGCGAGGAGGACTTCGAGCTGGTCCGCGAGGTCGGTGAGCGCACAGCCGTCCCGCCCCTGGACCACGCTGACTACGGCGAGAAGATGGGGTTCGTCGACGGGGAGAGGGCGGTGCGCATGAGCGGGAGTCGGTTCGCCTACCTGAAGGGACCCGCCGTCCGCCTCGAGTTCGCGGTGATCCAGTGGGTCCTCGACAAGCTCGAGGCCAAGGGCTTCGTGCCCATTGTCCCTCCGGTCATGGTGCGCGAGCAGATGATGATCGACGCCGGGTTCTTCCCCACCGATCGCAACCAGGTCTACGAGCTGGCCGACGACGATCTCTTCCTCATCGGGACCTCCGAGGTCGCCCTGGCGGGCCTACATCGCGGCGAACGCCTCGACGGTGATGAGCTCCCCATCCGCTACGCGGGGTTCTCCAGCTGCTTTCGACGCGAGGCCGGCACCTACGGCAAGGACACCCGCGGCATCTTCCGGGTGCACCAGTTCGACAAGGTCGAGATGTTCTCGTACTGCGACCCTGAGAGCTCGTGGGACGAGCTCGAGATGTTGCGCGAGATCCAGGAGGAGATCGTCGGCGGTCTCGGGCTTCCGTACCGGGTGATCAATGTGGCGGCGGGCGACCTCGGTGGCTCGGCGGCGAAGAAGTACGACCTCGAGGTCTGGCTACCCTCGGAAGGCACCTACCGCGAGGTCACCTCGTGCTCCAACTACACCGACTACTCGGCCCGCCGCCTCGGCACCCGGTTCAAGGGTGAGTCGGGCGGGGGCCTGGTTCACACCCTGAACGGCACTGCGGCCGCCATCGGCCGCACGATCGTGTTCCTGATGGAGAACAACCAGCAGCCCGATGGCAGCCTCCTCGTGCCCGAGGTGTTGCGCCCCTGGCTCGGGGGTCGCGAGCTCATCGACGCACCCTGAACCGGCCCGGAGGCCACTCCATGAACGACGCGACCCTGCCCGGGACCGGCCATCCGCGCCGCTGGCTCATCCTCGCGATCCTCAACCTGTCGCTGGTGCTCATCGTCGCCAGCGTCAGCTCCCTGAACCTGGCCATACCGAGCATCCAACGGGCCCTGAACGCGACCGCCTCCGAGCTGGTGTGGATCAACGCGTCATACGCCCTGGTGTTCGCCGGGCTCCTACTGCCGGCGGGCGCGTTGGGTGACCGGTTCGGGCGCAAGGGTGCTCTCCAGGTCGGTCTGGTGGTCTTCATCGTCGCCGCCTTCACGGCCACACTGAGCGAGAGCGCCAACGCCCTCATCGTGCTCCGGGGTCTCATGGGTGTGGGCGCCGCGCTCACCATGCCGGCGACCCTCTCGATCATCACCGTGGTCTTTCCGGTGGACGAGCGGGCCAAGGCCATCGCCATCTGGTCGGGCTTCGCGGGAGCGGGCGGAGCTATCGGCATCTTGGCCAGCGGCCTTCTGCTCGAGAGCTACTGGTGGGGTTCGGTGTTCTTGGTGAACGTCCCCATCGCCGCCTTGGCCCTGGGTCTGGTCACCCTGATCGTGCCCACCAGCAAGGACGACGAGGAGCGACCCCTCGATCCGCTGGGGAGCGTCCTGTCGATCACCGGACTGGCGGCTCTCGTCTACGGGCTGGTGCAGGGCCCCGAGTTCGGCTGGACCGATCCGCTCGTAGTCGGGGCGTTCATGGCCTCGTTGGTGCTGTTGGCCGGTTGGGTCAAGGCGGAGCTGGCCCAACCCGACCCCCTCCTCGATCCCCGCCTGTTCCGGAACCGTCAGTTCTCGGTGGGGAGCTTCACGATCACGTCGTCGTTCCTGGTGATGTTCGGCATGTTCTTCGTGTTGACCCAGTACCTCCAGTTCGCCCTGGGGTACTCAGCTCTGCAGGCGGCCATCCGGACCCTGCCCTTCGCCGGCACCATGATCGTGGTCGCGCCCAACGGTCCGGTAGTCGTGGCCCGCCTCGGGGCGGGCATCACCATGTCGATTGGTATGTCCGTGGCCGGTCTCGGTGCCTTCCTGCTCGGGCTCCAGGGTCTCGACGCCAGCTATCTCACGATCGTCATCGCCATAATTGTGTTGGCGGGAGGTATGGCCTTGGTGTTCCCCGCGGCGACCGAGGCCATCGTGACGTCGCTGCCGCCATCGAAGGCCGGGGTGGCGTCGGCCATGAACGACACCACCCGCGAGGTCGGGGGCGCTGTTGGTATCGCCCTGCTCGGCACCCTGCTGTCGTCGGGCTACCGCGAAGGTCTGGGCTCGGCCACCGACGGGCTACCCGAGGCCGCGGCCGACGCGGCCCAGGACAATGTCGGCGCTGCTCTCGCCGTGGCCGCTCAGGCCCCGGAGGGAGGCGAGATGCTGGCGCTCGCGGCCCGCAGCGCGTTCGTGGACGGGATGAGGCTCTCGATGTTCGTGGGCGCGGCGATACTGCTGGTGTCATCGGTGATCGTCCGCCGTCTGTTCCCCCGCTAGGTCCGCCCCCTTGGGTAGTCAACGCAGCTCGACCTTCACCGGCAGGTGCTTGATGCCGTTGATGAAGTTCGACCGCAGACGTTCGAGCGGCCCGGTTTGTTCGATGGCGGCGAGGCGCGGAACGATCTCCTCGAGCGCCACCCTCACCTCGAGCCGTCCGAGCCACGCACCCAGGCAGAAGTGGGGGCCGCCGGCCCCGAAGGTGACGTGCTCGTTGGGGTTCCGGACGATGTTGAGCTCGTAGGGGTCGATGAACTCGTCTTCGTCGTAGTTGGCCGAGATGTACCACATCACCAGCTTGTCTCCGGCCTTGATCCGGGACCCACCGAGCTCGGTGTCGCGGGTGGCCGTGCGGCGGAAGTGCATGGTGGTGGTCGACCACCGGAGCAGCTCCTCGGTGGCCGACTCGAACAGTTCGGGCTGGGAGTGGAGCAGGGCGAGGATGTCGGGTCGGCTGATCAGGGCCTTCATCGAGTGGGCGATCGAGTAGCGGGTGGTGTCGTTGCCGGCCGCCACCATCAGGGCGAAGAAGTTCTTGAACTCGTGGTCGGGGAGGGGATCGCCGGCCTTGGTGGGTTCGAGCATCTTCGACACGAGATCCTCGCCGGGGTTGGCGCGGCGTTCGGCCATCAGACCCTCGGCGTAGTCGAACAGCTCTCTGGCGGCCGGGCTTCGGAAGGGGAGGAGGCGGAACTCGTCGGTGTCGGTCTGGTCGACGACGTGCTCGGTGAACTCGGGATCGGTGTTGGCGATCATCTGGTCGCCCATGCGGACCAGCCAGTCGCCGTCGGAGTCGGGCAGACCCATGAGCCGGCCCAGCATGCGCATGGGGAGCTCGCGGGCGACCTCGGTCACGAAGTCGAACTCACCCATGGCGAACGCTCGGTCGATGATGTCCACCGAGATGTCACGGATGGTCTTCTCATAGGCGGCGATCTTGCCGCGGGTGAACAGCCGGCTCACCAAGCGTCGCAGGTTGGTGTGGTCCGGCGGATCCATCTCCATGAGGGTCCGGCGAGCTTCGAGCTCGTCTGGCTCCATGTCTTCGAGCCGGATGCCCTGAGCTGAGCTGAAGGTCTCGTGTTCGTGGCTGATCGTTTTCACGTCGGCGTATCGGACGACCGACCAGAAGCCGCGCCCGTCCTCTTCGTCCCACCACGAGACCGGATTCTCGGCCCGAAGGTAACGGAAGGTGTCGTGGGGGATGCCTTCCACGAAGGTGTCGTGGCTGGTGATGTCGGCCAGATCGGGGCTCATCGTCAGGAAGCTAATGATCTTGCCCTGTATGCCCCAGAGACTTTGGTCCTAGGCGGCGGTCCCCACCTTCGACTCTCAGCCGATGGAGCGGAGGTCCACCACGAAGACCAGGGTTTCGTCGGGGCCGATGGCCCCACCGGCGCCGGCCGCGCCGTAGCCCAGATGGGGTGGGATGGTGATGCGACGCCGGCCGCCCACCTTCATGCCGGCCACCCCCTGGTCCCAGCCCTGGATGACCTGACCGACCCCGAGGCCGAAGGTCAGAAGATCGCCCCGGTTCCACGAAGCGTCGAACTCCTTGCCGGTGGACCAGGACACGCCGACGTAGTCGACATTGACCTGCATACCGGAGCCGGCCTCGGCGCCGTCACCCACGACCTCATCGTGGATCTCGAGCTCGCGGGGCGGGTCCTCATCGGGAACGGTGATCTGGGGCTTCTCGTCGGTAGTCACCCGCCAATCCTATTCTCTGGGAACCTGGGGGCCATGAACGACCAACCCTTCACCACCGTTCGCTACGAGACGGCTGATCGCAAGGCCTACATCACCCTCAACCGGCCCGAACGGCTCAACGCCATCAACCGGGAGATGCCCGCCGAGATAGCGGCGGCCGTCGATCGGGCCAACCAGGACCGTGAGGTGAGGGTGATCGTCCTCCAGGGCGCAGGCCGGGCCTTTTGCGCCGGATACGACCTCAAGGAATTTGCCGAAGGCGACGGCGACTGGAACCAACCCCCGGTGTGGGACCCCATTGCCGACTACCGGGGCATGAAGAAGAACACCGACAACTTCTTCAGCCTGTGGCGATCGATGAAGCCCGTCATCGGCAAGATCCATGGCCACGCGGTGGCCGGCGGCAGCGACATCGCCCTGTCGTGTGACATCGTCATCGCCGCCGACGACACCCGCATCGGCTACATGCCCGCCCGGGTGTGGGGCTGTCCCACCACCGCCATGTGGGTGTACCGGCTGGGGGCCGAACGGGCCAAGCGGATGCTGCTCACCGGCGACACCATCGACGGCACCAAGGCCGCCGAGTGGGGTCTCATCCTCGAGGCCGTGTCGGCGGCTGAGCTCGATGCCGAGGTCGAGAAACTGGCCGACCGGATGGCCGGTGTGCCCACCAACCAGCTGGCCATGCAGAAGCTGATGATCAACCAGGCCTACGACAACATGGGCCTGGCCGGCACCCAGGTCCTGGCCACCCTGTTCGACGGCATCACCCGTCATTCTCCCGAGGGCCGCTGGTTCAAGGACTTCGCCGAGGAACAGGGCTTCCATGCCGCCGTGGCCTACCGCGACTCCGGCCAGGTCATCCCCGACGGCGGGGGCGACATCCCCGAGGCCTGACCGACCCGAAACACCCCAGGCGCCTGACCGACCCGAAATTGGGCGGGTTGACCCACATGAATTGTGGTGAAACTGCCCATTTTGGAGGAGTTGGGGGGGTTAGACGCCCCAGCGGGACTGGCCGAAGCGGTAGCCGACGGAGCGGACGGTCTGGATGAGGCCGGCGTGCTCCTCACCGAACTTGGCCCGGAGCCGTCGGATGTGAACATCGACGGTGCGGGCACCGCCGTAGTACTCGTAGCCCCAGACCCGCGACAGCAGGGTCTCGCGGGTGAACACCTTGCCGGGGTGCGATGACAGGAACTTGAGCAGCTCATATTCCATGTAGGTGAGGTCGAGCGGACGGCCCTCGATGGCCGCCTGGTAGGTCTCGAGGTTCAGGACCAGCTCGCCGTACTCGATGAGCTCCGGGCGGCTTCCCGAACCGGCCCGCCAGAACAGGTGCCGGAGCCGGGCTTCCAGTTCCCGAGGGTGGAAGGGAGTCAGGGCGAAATCGTCGAACAGCTCGTCGCGAAATTCGAGGGCATCGAGCTGGCCCCCGTTGACCAGCAGCAGGAGAGGTTCGAGAGCGCAGTCGGCCTTGCGGACGGCGCGACAGATGGCGAACGCCCCCTCGAGGTCAGTGTCCGCGACAACTACCGCCCCTGACCAACCTTCGTCGGGCTCGGCCGTGGTGATGTCAGCTTCAGTGCCCGCCGCCTTCCACGGATAACCGGCCAGGTCGAGGGCCTGGGCCAGCTCCGGCGGGGCCGGGTCGGGGAACACGAGCAGGGGTTCCACGGAACTACCAGATCCCCAGGTACTGATCGAGCTCGAACTGGGAGACGTGGGCCTTGTAGGCCGTCCATTCCGTTCGCTTGTTACGCAGGAACCACTCGAAGATGTGCTCGCCCACTGTGTCGCGTACGAGGTCGGAGTCCTCCATGACCTCGAGGGCCTCGGCCAGCGACTGGGGGAGGGGCTCGATGTCGGCCGCGGCCAGCTCAGCCGGTGTCATCTCGAACAGATTCCGGGTGGCCTCGGCCGGGAGCTCGTAGCCCTCGGCGATGCCGCGCAGGCCGGCCGCGAGCATCACCGAGAAGGCGAGGTACGGGTTGCACGCCGGGTCGGGCGATCGGTACTCGACACGCGTCGAGCTGCTCTTGTCGGACCGGGTGACGGGGACCCGCAACAGAGCCGAACGGTTGTTGTGGGCCCAGCTCACGAAGACGGGGGCCTCGTAGCCGACCACGAGCCGCTTGTAGGAATTGACCAGTTGGTTGGTGATGGCAGTGATCTCACGGGCGTGACGCAGGAGGCCGGCGGCAAAGGCTTGTCCGACCTTCGACAGCTGGCCGGGCCGGCCCGGCTCGTGGAAGGCGTTGGCCTCGCCGTCGAACAGGGACAGGTGGCTGTGCATGCCCGAGCCCTGGACACCGCTGATCGGCTTGGGCATGAAGGTGGCATGGACTCCCGCTTGCTGGGCCAGTTCCTTCACGATGAGGCGAGCGGTCATGACCGTGTCGGCCATGGTGAGGGCGTCGGTGTAGCGCAGATCGATCTCGTGCTGGCTGGGGCTGTCCTCGTGGAATGAGTATTCGATGGGGATGCCCATGTGCTCCAGGGCCGAGATGGTCTTCAGTCGTAGGTCAGTGGCCACGTCGCTGGTGGTGACATCGAAGTACGAACCTCCGTCGAGGGGAACCGGCGATGACTCGTCGGCGAAATAGAAGTACTCGAGCTCGGGAGCGACCATGAAGGAGAAGCCCTGCTCGCGGGCCTGGCCCAGGGCACGCTTGAGTACCTGGCGGGGATCGCCCTCGAAGGGCTTGCCCCCGAGCCCCTGGATGTCGCAGAACATGCGGGCTTGAATCGAGGTCTCCCAGGGCAGCAGCTCGAACGTCGTGGCATCCGGCCGGAGCAGTACATCGCTTTCCTGGACCCGGCTGAATCCGTCGATCGACGAGCCGTCGAAGTGCATGCCCTCGTCGAAGGCGGTCTCGAGCTCGGCCGGACTGATGGCGATGCCCTTCAGCTGACCGGTGACGTCGGTGAACCACAGCCGAATGAGGCGGACGCCGCGTTCCTCGACCGAGCGGAGCACGTACTCATGTTGGCGATCCATGCCCCCAGTCTCCCATCGGCAAGGTAGTTGTGAACAAGCCGTCCGTCGGATTAACAGGCCGTTCACAAAGGTGCAATGGTAAGGAAACCGTCAGATGCGACGGTGGGAACCGTTCTGGCGCCAGCGCTGTCGCGGAACACCCGGAAGTCCCCCCGAATACACCACCGATTCGCCAGAAGCGATCGGGAACACGAGGAGAACTGCGTTGGCTTACAGGGCTGAGTACATCTGGATCGACGGCACCGAACCACTGCCGTACGTCCGTTCCAAGACCAGGGTTCTCGGTGATGACGAGACCGAGTTCCCCATCTGGGGGTTCGATGGTTCGAGCACCAACCAGGCCCCGGGCGAGAACTCCGACTGTGTTCTGCGGCCGGTGTTCAGCTGCCCCGATCCCATTCGTGGTGGCAACGACAAGCTCGTGCTCTGCGATGTGCTGCTTCCCGGCACGATGGAGCCCCATGCCACCAACTCCCGGGCTGCGGCCGTCGAGGCCTTCGAGGAGTACAGCGACCAGGAGCCCTGGTTCGGTATGGAGCAGGAGTACACCTTCTTCAAGGAGAACCGGCCTCTCGGATGGCCAGTCGAGGGCTACCCCGCCCCCCAGGGCCCGTATTACTGCGGTGTCGGTGCCATCGAGGTGGGGGCCTTGGCCCGCAGGATCGTTGAGGAGCACACCACCGCGTGCATTGAAGCCGGGCTCCACATCTCCGGCACCAACGCCGAGGTCATGCTGGGCCAGTGGGAGTTCCAGATCGGCCCGGTCGACACGGTGGCCGTCGGTGACCAGATCTGGATGGCCCGCTACCTCCTCTACCGGATCTCAGAGAACCACGGTGTCGATGCCAGCATCGACGCCAAGCCGATCAAGGGCGACTGGAACGGCGCGGGGATGCACACCAACTTCTCGACCCGGGCTATGCGTGAGAGTTACGACGCCATCATCTCCGCTTGCGAGGCCATGGGTCAGCCGGGCGTTTCCGAGAAGCATCTGGCCGGCTACGGCCACGGCACCGAGGATCGGTTGACCGGTCTTCACGAGACGGCCCACTACTCAGAGTTCCGGTACGGCGTCTCGGACCGAGGAGCCTCGATCCGGATCCCGTGGCAGGTCGCCCAGGACAAGAAGGGCTACATCGAGGATCGGCGCCCCAACGCCAACGCTGACCCCTACGTGTTGGCCACTCTCATCACCGACACCATCTGCAGCGCCCTGGCCTAGCCAGCGAAAAGGGGCGCAAGGCCAGCGAGAAACGGCGTAGTCGCTGGCCGGTTCGCGTTCCGGGTGAGCGCGGGCTGAGTACCCTCCAATCTCGTGGAACGTCTACGTGTGGCCGCCTGCCAGCTCGATGTTGTCGTCGGTGACCTCGACGGCAATGTCGACAAGATCCTCGCCGCCTTGGCCCAGGCCGAGGAGGCCGGTGCCGATGTGGCTGTGTTCTCCGAGCTCGCGGTCTGTGGCTATCCGCCCGAGGACCTGCTGCTGAAGCCCTCGTTCGTGCGAGCCAACCGGGACGCCCTCCAGCGGGTGGCGGCCTCCACCAACTCCTGCGCTGCGGTGGTTGGCTTCGTCGACGAAGACCGCGACCTCTACAACGCGGCCGCCCTCTGTGCCCACGGCCGGGTCATGGGCACGTACCGCAAGCGCCTCCTGCCCAACTACGGCGTGTTCGACGAGAAGCGCTATTTCGCGGTGGGCACCGAACCCCTCCAGCTGTTCGAGGTGGCAGGGGTGAAGGTGGCCATGACCATCTGCGAAGACGCCTGGAGTGCCAACGGCCCGGTGTACGAGCACTCTGCTGGTGGGGCTGACGTGATCCTGAACATCAACGCCTCGCCGTACCACGCCGGCAAGTGGAGTGAGCGGGAGTCGATGCTGTCGGCCCGGTCAGCCGACTCGTCATGCTCGATCGTCTACGTCAACCAGGTGGGCGGTCAGGACGAGCTGGTCTTCGACGGCGCGTCAATGGTGTTCGACGAGTCGGGGACCCTGGTGACCCGCCTGCCCCAGTTCCACGAGGCCATCGAGACCTTCGACCTCGACGTCCGGGCGGTGCACCGCAAACGCAACCTCGACCCCCGGGGCCGGCCGTCCACTCCCCCTCTCCCCGTGGTGCCGGTCACCGACTCCCGACCCGTCGAGGGCCCTCCCACCATCCCCGCCCCCGCCCCTCGTCTCGGTCGTCTCGCCGAGATCTGGGAGGCGCTGGTCACCGGCACCCGCGACTACACCCGCAAGAACAGGTTCACCGATGTCGTCATCGCCCTGTCGGGCGGCATCGACTCGACCGTCGTCACCGCCATCGCCGCCGATGCCCTCGGGCCCGAGAGGGTCCACTGTGTTCTCATGCCGTCGCGCTATTCCAGTGATCATTCGGTGTCCGACGCGGTGGCGCTCTGCGAGAACCTCGGTGTGGAGCACCGCACCATTCCCATCGAGCCGGCCCACTCTGCTTTCGAGGAGATGCTGGAGCCCTCTTTCGACGGGCTCGATCCCGGTCTGACCGAAGAGAACCTCCAGTCCCGCATCCGTGGGGTCACGGTCATGGGCCTCTCCAACAAGTTCGGCTGGCTGGTGCTGACCACCGGGAACAAGAGCGAATCGGCGGTGGGCTACTCCACGCTCTATGGAGATACCGCGGGCGGCTATGCGGTGATCAAGGACGTCTTCAAGATCGAGATCTATGAGCTCTGTCGCGACCGGAACCGGCGGGCCGGCCGCGAGATCATCCCCAACTCGGTCATCGACAAGAAGCCGTCGGCCGAGCTCCGGCCCGATCAGTTCGACGACCAGAGCCTGCCGCCCTACCCGGTCCTCGACGCCATCCTCGAGCTCTACGTTGAGCAGGACCACACCGCGACCGAGATCATCGCCCTGGGCCACGACGAGGCAATCGTCCGCAAGGTGGTGCGGCTCGTCGACATCGCCGAGTACAAGCGGCGGCAGACCCCATTGGGCATCCGGGTGACCACCAAGGCCTTTGGTCGCGATCGGCGCCTGCCCATTGTCAACCGCTTCCGGGACTGAGCAGTCGCCGCCTCACATCGGAGGTGGACGGGTCCCAGAACCCGAACACAGCGGGGTCAGCGGCGTCGGCGGGCTCCAGCCAGCTTGCGGGCCGCGTCCCAGCGGATGAAGGGCTCCTCGAGCGATTCGTCGATATCGCCCATCGACTTCGGGGTGAGGGAGTAGATGTCCTCGGGCCAAGCGGTCTGGGCGAAGGCACCGCGCTCGGCCTCCGAAGCCTGGAGGTAGTGGAGAACCCCGGTGGGGTAGTGGACGGCGGTCTGGAGCAGTTCGAGCACCTGGGCCGGCTTGGTGGTGGCGTCGCCGAGCATCTGCCGTGCTGCGCTCCCGATGTCGGCCTGGGCGGCCTTGCCGGCCCGTTCGATGAACACCGCGATCTCTTCGTCGGAGAATCCGGTGTCGGTGCCCACCTGTCCGGTGACGGTCCGATCGATCCAGATGGGCAGCGCCACATAGATAGCGTCGGCGAAACGCAGGGCTGTCTCGCGCAGCCGCATTTCGTCGGCGACTCTGCGCGATCCCGTGGGCTCACTGGCAAACGGTTGGTCCACAACACCATTCTGGCTTGGATCGAGCCCGGATCGGTGGTTCAAGTAAATTGAATTGGTCAACATCTGGCCACACCAGTTCAGGGGAGACCATGGCAGATCCGTCAAGACCCCGGGCCCCCTTCGCCCCATGGGACCGTCGGGAGCTACCTGGCGCCTTCTCGGTAGAGGAAACGGCCAGGCGGGTCGGCCACTACAAATGGATTGAAATGAAACTGTTCGAAGCCATGGGCGGGTGGGTGGCCACCGTTCCAGAGCTTGATGTGAAGCTTCGGCTGGGAACCCACTGTTATCACCATGCGTGGCACTCGGAGCTCTGGCACAAGCGGTTGCCCGAGCTCCGGGAGATGAACCCTGAGCGCATGACAGTCCCACCCAATGACGAGTTGGTGGCGTTCCTCGAAGCCATGACCGAACCCGAAGCGCAGGAGCTGACCATCGAGAAGCTGGTCGGGGTGTATCGGGTGCTCATTCCCCGTTTGGTCGCCGCGTACACGTACCACTTGAACAACACGAGCACGATCACCGACGCTCCCACCATCCGGTCTCTGAACTTCTGCCTTCAGGACGACATGGACGAGTGGCGTGAGGGTGAGATGCTCATCCAGTCGCTCATCGAAACACCGGGAGAAGTGGAACGGGCGGCCACCCATCAGGCCCGACTCGAGAAGCTGATGCTGGCGGCCGGCGGTATTTCGGGCCCTGGCTCCATTGGTTCGTTCGACGACACCCACTCAGAAGAGGGGGAGACCGTCTGATGAGGAAGATGTTCCCGGCCGAGGAACTGGCCCGCGACTCCCGGTTCGTGCGCTGCGAACCCAATCAGAGCATCAGCGACCCCCGCCGGCAGGGCGCGGGTCGGACCCAGGGGCGCTTGGACGCGGACAGCTACTCATCGGCTGAGCGGGCCCGCGGAGTGATGCACGGCATCTTGGTGGGTGAGATCCAAGCCCTGGAGGGGGCAGGCCGGACCTGCTGGGACTTCGAAGTGGGTGATGGCCCCGATCAGGCCCCCTATGAGCTCAAGCTCGACATGGCGCGGCAGGCGTGGGACGAGGCCCGGCACTGTGAGATCTCGGTCAAGCTCGCCGGGCACATGGGGTCCGAGATCGGCGAGTTCGCCGAATCGACCTTCCTGTACGAGGCGGCCTGCCACCCCGATCCGGTGCTCCGGCTGGCCGGCGCGAACCGGGCCCTCGAAGGGCTGGCCATCGATGTGTCCAACACCATGCGCGAGTTCGGCGTTCAAGGCGGTGACCCGGTTCTCACCTACTGCGAGGACTGGATGCTGGCCGACGAGGTCACCCACGTGAAGATGGGCTCCAACTGGCTGCGCCGCCTCACCGACGGCGACCCCGAGCGCCGCAAGAAGGCACTCGAGTTCCAGCGGGTCGTCGACAAGCTGTTCAGTTTCAACGGCTTGCGGGGCGAGGAAGCCGACAGCCCGGTGCAGCTGGCCCGTCGGTTCCGTGAACTGGCTGGCTTCTCCACCTCCGAGATCGATGACATCGCCGATATGTCCGCCGAGGCCAGGGCCGAGATGGTCGTGGGAACTCCCGACCCGTCGTGACCGTCACCGTCCTGCCCGAGGAATTCCGGATGGTGCTGTTCGACCCCGACCTCATCTTCGAGACCCTGACCCGGTTGGTCGAGCAGGTGGCCGTCGAGGGTGACGTCGTTGTCACCGTCGACGAAACGGTGCCCACCACAGTCGTGGGGATCAGTGGCCTCGACCCCATCACGCTCGAGATACAGAGCGGGGCCTTCGAAGACACTCGCTACCCCCGCACGGCCAGCTCTGCGCAGATCGCCGACGTCGCCGGACGCCTCTTGTTCGAGGCAGGCGACCGGCTCGACCCCGGCTTCGGAGCACCAGATCTCGATGGTGATCCACCCCTCCACCACCGAGCCGCGTGGGACATCTACTGCGGGGGTCGGGTGGCCCGCCTGGGCTACGAGTCCTTGCGTCAGCGTCGGCTCTACCATTTCCGCAACCGCCACGGATTCACCGATGTGGCCGACGCCTCGTTCGAGCGTCTCTGGGAGTCCGACAACCTGACGTGGGCCGAGATCACCGAGGCGTCCGACCGGGCCCACCCCACCCGCGCCCCTCTCTGGCGGGCACCGGTCCGCAACCGGGATGGCCGCGGGACTTGACCGAATCGTCGGTGTCGAACCCCATTGTCACGATGGCATTTTCGCGCCCATCCGGGGGTTCTGGCTCGCTCGGGGAGCTCCCGATGGTCTTGGGCTGGAATCGGTGGCGAAGGAGCCGATGGTGACAGGTTGGGCCTCGCGTGGTTGGGTCCGCTCGTGGGCTCGCTATCGTGAGTTGACGGTCAACCCGGTAGTTTTGCGTCGGCCCCGCTGTCGACCTCACGTCCGAGAGGTGCAACTTGGCGAAGGAGCGAGTGGAGCGAGACGAGGAAGACCTCGTACGTCTCTACCTGACCGACATCGGGCAGTACCCGCTGCTCACGAAGGATGACGAGGTTCGTCTGGCCCAGGCCATCGAGGCTGGCAACGAGGCTCGTCTCGAGCTCGACGTCTCCGAGGACCTGACCCCTGCCCGCAAGCGGGAGCTGCGGCGTCAGGCTCGCCAGGGCGAGGATGCCGAGCGCACCTTCGTCCAATCCAACCTGCGTCTCGTGGTCTCGATCGCCAAGAAGTACCAGGCGTCGGGTCTGCCCCTGCTGGATCTCATCCAGGAAGGCAACCTGGGCCTCATGCACGCCGTCGAGAAGTTCGATTGGCGCAAGGGCTTCAAGTTCTCCACCTACGCCACCTGGTGGATCCGTCAGGCCATCACCCGCGGTATCGCCAACACGGGTCGCACCATCCGGCTCCCGGTTCACGCTGGCGACACCCTGGCCCGCCTCCAGAAGGCCCGGGCCCGGCTCGAGCTCAAGCTGGGACGCCCGGCCACCCTGTCCGAGCTCTCGGCCGAGGTCGAGATGCCCGAGGACAAGGTCACCGAGGCTCTCCGCTTCGCCGCCGAGCCTCTCTCGTTGTCCGAGCCTCTTCGGGAAGACGGCGACGCTGAGCTCGGTGATGTGGTCGAGGACCGTTCGGCGGAGTCGCCGTTCGAGTCGGCCGCCACAGCCATGCTCCCTGAGGAGATATCTCGGCTGCTCGCTCCGCTCGACGAACGTGAGCGAGAGATCCTGAAGCTGCGTTTCGGTCTCGACCGAGGCGAGCCCCGCACCCTCGAAGAGGTGGGCGAGCACTTCAATCTCACCCGCGAGCGGATCCGTCAGATCGAGGCCCGGGCCATGTCGAAGCTCCGGCATCCGTCGTCTGACACGGGCGCCCGCGACCTTCTGGCCGTTTGAGCAACCGCCCTCATCGCCCACCGGGCTTGCGCTCGGCCCGGATCCCGACTGATCTACTCGGGTAGACAATTCGACGATCCCAGATAGGTGGCGCCCAATGGCTGACGAGGTACTCACCGAGGTAGAGGGCAAGGTCCTCAAGATCACCCTCAACCGACCAGACGCCATGAACGCGGTGAACCTCGAGTTGGCCCAGGCCATGGCCGCGGCCATGGAGGAGCTAGACAACAACTCCGCCCTGTCGGTCGGGGTGCTCACCGGCGCCGGCCGCGGCTTCTCAGCCGGCATGGACCTCAAGGCCTTCGTGTCCGGCGGCATGCCCAATGTGGCCGATCGGGGTTTCGCCGGCATCACCGAGAAGGCGGCCGACAAGCCACTCATCGCCGCGGTCGAAGGCTTCGCCCTGGCCGGGGGCCTCGAGATCGCTCTGTCGTGCGACCTGGTGGTCGCCGCCCAGAACGCCAAGCTCGGCATCCCCGAGACCGGTGTGGGTCTCTTCGCCGGTGCTGGCGCCCTCCTACGGCTGCCTCGCCGGGTACCGTACGGGGTCGCCATGAAGATGGCTCTCACCGCCGAGCCCATCACCGCTGAAGAGGCCGCCGGCTATGGCCTGGTCGATCAGGTCACCGAGAAGGGTGAGGCCTTGGCCGGGGCCATGGATCTGGCTGCCCGAGTGTCGAAGAACGCCCCGCTGGGCCTGATTGCGTCCAAGGCCCTGATTCGCGAGATGCAGGGCCG
>JAAEMS010000312.1 GCA_024225275.1 Actinomycetes bacterium | reverse complement strand
CTCATCAACGAGTACCGACCAGCAGCCTGAGGGCCGAGACAAGCCGAACCGTCCAGGGCAGCAGCTTCAACGCGCACGGACAACCGCCCCCTCCCTCACACCGGCCCCCGACGAGCCCGTCCGGTAGCGCCGATGACTTCTCGGCACCCTCAGGCTCCTGACGGGCCCCGAACCCGACAACCTCGGACGCATCCACTCCACGTGAGGCTCGTCCACCTCACGGCAAGCTGACGAGACCGAGCGCCCTCAGTTCAAGCGCCTAGTTGGCTGGGCCCCGGAGGACCACTTCCATGCGGCCGCCAACCTTGACAACCGAGCGTGTGCAGCCGACGGCCGGGTCCTCAACGGCGTGGACGACGAACCCACCGGTCTCTTCGCTGAGATCGAGCTGTTCGCCATCGACGACAATCTCGATACTCGCTGCGAGCGTGCGGGCAAGTTCGCCTGCTTCCTCGAGACTGACGCAGTTGACGCTGAGTCGGTCCGCAAGGCTGTCCGCGTAGGGCTTGAAGGGGTTCGGGGCGGCGGCGCCCTCGAGCCCGATCAGTTGCACCTGTCGGGCCAATGGGTCGGTCAGGTAGTACGCACAGGTAGATGTGCCGTCGGGCACTCGTGAATCGTCAACGGTGATCGTCCAAGCGGTGAGTGCGAGTTGGTCTAGCTCCCGGCGGGCTATCTCACGAGCAGCTTTCTCGTCGTAGCAGCCCGACGACAGACCCGTGCCAACATCATCGAGGGCGGCTTCGAGCTCAATCAGAGCGGGGTCTTGTACCGGCCCGGGGTCAAGCGGGACGAAGCTATCTGGTACCTCGTCGCCCTCGACGGCGACCACGATGCCGCCCTGACCGTTGTCGTAGGCGACCATGGCCGGAGGTTCGGTCCCGTGCCTGATTCGCCATTCACCAGCGCAGTCAACAACAGGGTCACCGCTGACCGCGTCGATGGACGAGCCGCCGGGACATCCCACCTCAGTGGTGTTCGAGCTGTCTCGCAGCACTGCGACGCCGGCGGCCGCGGTTGCGAGAACCGCTACAGCCGCGATCGGGATCATCCGCGCCCGTCGACGGTTTCGCCGGCCTTTTGGCGGCGCTGCCTGCGTGTTCTCAAGGGTCTTCATGAAGTCGTTCCTGACACGTTCGAGGAGTTCAGGGTCGCGGCCGTCCGGAGGGGCGACTTCTCGAATTGCATCGAGTGGATCGTTCATCGGTTGTCCCCTTTCCCTGTTCGCTGGGTGGTTGTGTCAGGTTCTTCCCCGTCATCAGCGACGAGTTCACGCAGAGTCGTGCGCACCCGGTTGAGGCGCGATCGCACCGTCCCGATGGGGATACCCAGCGCCTGGGAGATGTCGACATAGCTCATTTCCTGCCAGGCATAGAGGAACATCACCTCACGATCTCTCTCGGGCAATCCAGCAACCGCCTCGGCAACCCGAGACCACACGAGCGACGTCGCCGCGCTGTCCACGACCTGATCCTCGAGTGCCAACGGACGGCATTCACGCCGAGCACCAAGACGCTCGATGGCACGATCGCGCCTACCCGCGGCTCTGAAGTGCTTCATCACGAGGTTCGCCGCGATCCCATAGAGCCAGGGCCTCGCGTCTGGCCGGCTTCTGTCGTACCGGTCCCGCGATTCGAACGCGATACGAAAGAGCTCCCCCAACAGCGACTCAGCATCTGCGAAGCCAACCCTGCGAACGAGGTAGCCCAACAAGACCGCGGCGTGTCGGTCATAGATCGGAGCAAACGCGGAGGGATCGACGAGCGAGAGTCCTACCGACTCCGCATCATCACTGGGAGGTTCCACGCTGTCTACTTTCCCGTACCGAACGCCTGGTTCACGCACCGAACGAATCAAATAGCTCGCGGCGGCTCAGTGCAGCGAGTAGCCCGGTGGGCCGCTGTCAAGTCCCGGTCGGCCGGCACACCTCGGT
>JAAEMS010000311.1 GCA_024225275.1 Actinomycetes bacterium | reverse complement strand
CGAGCCAACGGTCACCCGCCACCCCATTGCCCACCTCCAGGTGGCCGCCGGTGCCGTCGTGACCTCCACCACCCGCAAGAGACACTGGTTGACCGACGCGGGCCGCCGCCATCACCTGGTCGATCCCCGGACGGGGCTGAACACCAACGGTCCGGTCCTGGCGACAGTCGTGGCCGCTGAGGGCTGGTGGGCCGAAGCGGTCGCCACCCAACTCATGGTCGACGGCCCCGGGGCCACGATTGACTGGGGCCGCGCCGCCGCGGTGGTGATCGACCCCGACGGGGTTCGTCACACCGTCGGCCCGATCGAGGACTACCAACGATGAACGAGCAAGTGTGGTGGTACGTCGCCCGCTCGGGCGGCATCGTGGCCCTCTTGTTGGCTGGTGCCTCGGTGATCTGGGGCCTACTGCTCTCGAGTGGATTCCTCGATCGCAACCCGCCCAAGCGTTGGCTGGCCGAGCTCCACCAGTGGCTGGGGGGTCTGACGGTCTGCTTCACCGGTGTCCACCTACTCGGGCTCTGGCTGGATGGGTTCGTGTCGTACACCTTCGCTGACCTCTTCGTGCCCTTCGTCTCTGACCAGGCCCCGGGGATGGTGGCCACCGCCTGGGGGATCGTGGCCTTCTACCTGCTCGTCGCCGTGCAGGGAACGTCACTGCTGATGAAGCGGCTACCCCGGCGGTGGTGGCGGGCCGTCCACCTGTCGAGTTTCGGGTTGTTGGTGGCGGGAGTCGTCCACGGGGCCATGGCTGGAACTGATGCGACCAATCCCGTCTACCTTGCCGGTGTGGCCGTCATGTCTCTGACCACTGTCTTTCTGACCACCTACCGTGTGCTCATGCGCCGCCCCCGAACCCACCACGGGACCAAGGTGGGGTCGTCGAGGGGGGTCGGCTAGATGAGGTTGCTGGTGGTCGAGGATGAAGACGTACTGGCCCGTTCCCTGCGCGCCGGCCTCGAGAAGGAGGGCTTTGCTGTCGATATCGCCGGTGACGGCACCACCGGCCTGTGGTTGGCCCGCGAGAGCGCCTACGACGCCATTGTGCTCGACATCATGCTGCCCGGGGTCAACGGCTACAAGGTGTGTCAGGAGCTCCGTGGCGAGGGCAACTGGACACCCATCCTCATGCTCACGGCCAAGGCCGGGGAGTGGGACGAAGCCGAAGGCCTCGACACCGGCGCCGACGACTACCTGACCAAGCCGTTCAGCTTCGTGGTGCTGCTGGCCCGCCTGAGGGCCCTGTTGAGGCGGGGGACCGCGGAACGACCAACCACCATTGCCGCCTCGGGGGTCGAGCTCGACCCCGCCGCCCAAGCGGTCACTCAACACGGTGAACCGGTCGACCTCACCGCCAAGGAGTTCGCGGTCCTCAACTTCCTCCTGCGGCGAGCCGGTGATGTCGTGTCCAAGACCGAGATCGTCGAGAATGTGTGGGATTTGGCCTTCGACGGTGACCTGAACATCGTTGAGGTCTATGTTCGCTCGCTACGCAAGAAGCTCGGCCCGTCGACCATCGAGACGATCCGGGGTGCCGGGTATCGATTCCGGACCGAGTCATGAACGGCTTCGTCACCGAACTGAGGCGACTCTCGCCGCGGAAGTCGATCCGAACCCGCCTCACACTCATCAGCGCGATCGTGCTACTCGTCGGCCTCAGCCTGGGTGCCATAGCGTTCGGCCGGCTGCTGGAGAACCGGCTGGTCGCCAACCTCGACCAGACCCTCGTCATCCAGGCGACCGATCGGGCCGCAGCGGTGGACCAGGGCATCGATCCCACGAGTCTGGCCGTCTCGACCCGCGACGAGACAGCCGTAGCCATCTTCGGCCCCCGTGGTGAGGTCTTGGCCAGCGGGGGCTTCGCGAGTGCTTCAGAGCTCTCCGGCCTTCCGGACGGGGCATCGACACAGTCGTTGGCTCTGGTTGAGGAGGGTGAAGACGAGATCGAGCAGCACCGGCTCCGTGTCGCGGTGGCGAGGACCGAGTCAACCATGGTCGTGGTGGCTTCCGAGCTCGAGGACCTCGACGACACCCTCTCCGACGCCGCCCAGCTCCTCATTGTGGGAGTGCCGGTGATCACCCTGGCCGGTGCCGCACTGGTGTGGATGGTGGCCGACCGGTCGCTTCGGCCCGTCGAACGGCTGCGGCGGGATGCCGAGGAGATCGCGTCCGTGGGTGCTGACCGGCGGGTCGGCCCCCTCCGGTCCGATGACGAGATCGGTCGTCTCGCCCAAACCCTCAACGAGATGCTGGCACGGCTGGAAGCCGGGACCGTCGCGCTCCGCCGGTTCGTGTCGGATGCCTCCCACGAGATTCGCAGCCCGGTGGCCAACATCCGAGCTCGGGTCGAGACGGGTGACAGCGAATCCTGGGCCGCGATCAGCGACGACGTCATCGTCGAGGTCGAACGGGTCGAGACCATTGTCGACGACCTCAGCTATCTGGCCCGAAGCGACGAGGGGCAGGTGGTGATGAATGCCGATCGCGTGGAGATCGACGATCTCCTCTTCTCCGAAGCCGGCCGGCTACAGGCCCGAGGGCGGGTGACGGTGGACGCCGGTGGCGTCGAGCCTCTGGTTGTCGTCGGCGACCCCATCCAGCTCTCGCGGGTACTCCGCAACCTCGTCGACAACGCCGAGCGCCACGCAGACTCGCGGGTGGCCCTGGCCGCCCACCAATCGGGCGCCGGGGCCATCGAGATCGTGATCGCCGACGACGGTCAGGGCATCCCGGTCGAATCACGCGACCAGGTGTTCGAACGGTTCGCTCGACTCGACTCCTCTCGCCAACGGACCACCGGTGGCACCGGGTTGGGGTTGGCCATTGTCAGGGACATCGTCGAGCGCCACGGCGGTGAGGTGAACGTCGGGACTTCCGATCTCGGCGGCGCCCGGTTCACGGTGTTGCTCCCCGCCTCCTGAGCCGCGGCTCGATCCGGGCGTCAAGGAAGGGCGAGGACCATTGGGAGCGATTCGGTCATGGGCCTGGCTCGGGGAAGGGTCGGCACTCGGGGTGGCCCGGTATTCGCAGCACGTTGCACATACTCGACACCGTTCGATACCACCCGACCAACACCACGAACTCCACGATCTGTTGGTCGTCGTAGCGCTCGCGCAGAAACGCCCACGCGTCATCGCCCAGGTCGGCGGTCTCGGCCAGCTCGTCCGCCACCTCCATCAGGTGTAGCTCGTCGGGCGTCCAGAGCTCGGCTGAGTGGGCCGGGCCGGTCACGGTGGAGTCGAGCTGTTCCTCGCTCAGTCCGACCGCGTTGCCGAAGATGGAGGCGTGCAGGCTCCACTCGTGTTCGGCTCCGTGTTTGCCGGTGACCCGATCGATCACGATCTCACGGTCCCGGGTACTCATGAGGTTGTGGCCCAGGAAGCCGGCTCCCAGGGCGCCTGTGCGCGAGGCCAGGCTCGGGTGGATGTGGAATGCCTCGAAGATCTCGGGCGTCTCCAGCCGGGAGCCGGCCTTCCACTTCTCGATCTGTTCGGCGACGCCTTCCTCGTAGGGAGGCTTGGGGATGTTCAATCGCACGGGACTATTCACCTGTTCTTGCTCAATCGTCGACGAGCTCGTCTCTCATTCGTACTCGCTCGAGCCCCCTCTCGCTGGGAATGGGTACGGTGCCTCCCCGCATGGCCAGGACCGACGACTCCGCGCCCGACGGGAGGGTGGCGCGCCGTCAGCGCAGTATCGATGCGGTGCTCGACGTCGTGCTCGAGATGTTCACCGAGGAGGCCATGTTCCCGAGCATCGAGCAGGCCGCGACCCGGTCGGGCCTCTCCTTGCGCTCCGTCTACCGGTACTTCAGTGACCCGAGTGAGCTGGTCGGGCCGCCTACCGGGCCACCGTGCACAACGCGGTGAGCGCGCCGCGGCCGGCCCAGGAGTTGGCCCGCAACCGCGACGACTTCCGTCGACAGTTCGAGCTCCAGCTCGCCCCCGAGCTGGGCGGTAGGGCGCCGGGCGAGCGCCAGGCCCTGCTGGGGGGCGGCACCCGGGGATGAGAAACGGCCCTGGCCAACTTGTGCTTGTTCGACTGGCAGAATATGACTAGATTCTCCCCTGTGACCTCGCCATTGGACTATGTGAGCGATTCGCTCCTGCGGCGAATGAGTACCATGCACTCGCTCTACTACGAGGCCGTCGGCACGATGACCCTCGAGCAGGTCAGCACGGTCATCGCTGAGCTGCCGATCTGGAACGACGACTGGTCGGCCCGAGTGAAACTGGCCATCGACGACCACGGCAAGGACCGCCCCGTCGAGGAGATGATCGATCAGCGTATCGGCGACTACGAGGCGTTCAAGGCCTATCAGAGGGCCGTCTTGACTCGCACCGAGACCCATATCGAGACCATGGACCCGGCCGACTTCGAACGGGTGATCATCGCCCCGCCCTACCCGCCCATGGTGCAGAACACCTACAGCGAGCGCTGCGCCGGCCCCCAGGGGATCACCGTGCTCGACGCCTTCGAGTGCTGGCACTACCAACGCGGTCTTCGTCACATGGGCGAGATCGAGATGATCCGGGGCCACTTCGGCCTCGGCGGCGTGACCGCCTAGCAGGCCTGCCATGGACATCGTGCTCACCGGGACGGGATCCCCCCTCCCCGACGCCGACCGAGCGGGTCCCTCCACCCTCGTCAAGGGGGGCGACACCCACCTTCTCGTCGACGCCGGTCGGGGTGTGGTCATGCGCATGGCGGGGGCTGGATCACTCCCGATGTTCCTGGGCGCGGTCCTGGTCACCCACCTCCACAGTGATCATGTCTGCGACCTCAACGACGTCGTCACCACCCACTGGGTCATGAGCCAGGGCAACGCCACCCTGCCCATCTACGGGCCGGTGGGCACTGCCCAGTTCGTCGAGCGTCAGCTCCACGCCCTCGAGCCCGACATCGGCTACCGAATCGAGCACCACGATGCCCTGACCGCCGGACCCCAGGTCGAGGTCACCGAGCTGGAGGCCGGAGACTCGCTCACCGTTGGCGACGTGACCGTCACCACTGGGGCCACCGACCATGCACCGGTGCGGCCCACCATCGGCTTCCGGATCGAACACGAAGGGTCGACCGCCGCCCTCGTGGGAGACACCCTGCCGTGCGTGGGCGTCGACGAGCTGGCCGCCGGTGTCGATGCCTACGTACAAACGGTCATCCGCCGCGACCTGGTCGAGCTCAGTGCCAACGAGATGTTCCTCGACATCCTCGACTACCACTCGGGCGTGGTCGACGCCGCCCAGACCGCGGCCCGGGTCGGAGCCGGGCGACTGGTGCTCACCCACATGGTGCCGGCCCCCACCCCCGACCAGTACCCCGAGTGGCAGGCCCGTGCGGCCGAGCACTTCGACGGCGAGATCATCATCGGTGACGACCTCACCACCATCACGATCTGAGAGGGGCCCATGACCACACCCACGATCGACTCGACTCCGGTGGCCTTCACGCCATCGGGCGCATGGACGGATTGGCCGCCGCCGATTGTGGCCGGGTGCAGCGAACCGCGACCCGAGGGCGCTCCTGACCTCGGAGGCTTCTGGCAGACCATCGGCTTCACCGCCCGCCTCCCCTACCTCGCCCCACCCCCCACCGATCCCGCCGCCGTCATGGCCCAACCGGAGACCGACTGATGAGAACCCTGCGCACCCCCGACGACCGCTTCGCCGACCTTGCCGACTGGCCCTATGAGCCCCAGTACGCGGAGATCCCCGATCAGGACGGTGGAACCCTTCGGGTCCACTACATCGACGAGAGCCCCAGCGGCACTGGTGCCCAGGATGGCTCCCCGGTGCTCTTGGTTCACGGAGAGCCCTCGTGGGGCTATCTCTATCGCCACATGATCCCGCCCCTGGTGGCGGCCGGGCATCGGGTGATCGTGCCCGACCAGGTCGGTTTCGGCCGCAGTGACAAGCCGGCCGACAAGACCGACTACAGCTACGCCCGCCATGTGGCCTGGATGTCGAGCCTGGTCTTCGACCACCTCGATCTGCGCGACGCCACCTTCTTCGGTCAGGACTGGGGAGGGCTCATCGGCCTCCGCCTCGTCACCGCCCAACCCGACCGGTTCGCCCGGGTCGCCATTGGAAACACTGGACTGCCCACTGGTGACAACCAGCCGAGCGAGGCGTTCATGAAGTGGCAGCATTTCTCCCAGACCACTCCGGTTTTCCCGGTCGGTGACCTGATCAACGGGGCCACGACCAGTGACCTGACCCCCGCCATCATCGCCGCCTACGACGCCCCCTTCCCCGACGACACCTACAAGGAGGGGGCCCGCATCTGGCCGTCATTCGTGTGCACCTCACCCGAGGACCCCGAAGCCCCGGCCAACCGTGAGGCTTGGAAAGTGCTCGAGGCCTTCGACAAGCCGTTCCTGTGCTGCTTCAGCGACTGCGATCCGGTCACCAAGGGCGGCGATATGCCCTTCCTGGCCCGGGTGCCGGGAACCGAGGGCCAGCCCCACACCACCATCGAAGGAGGGGGCCACTTCCTTCAGGAGGACCGTGGCCCCGAGTTGGCCCAGGTCCTCGTCGATTTCATCGGCTCGTGATCGAGTTGACTCGCTCCGTCGAGATTGCCTCGCCCCCCGCCGAGGTGTGGGCGGTGCTCCGCGACTTCGGGGCCATCAGCCAATGGGCCGCCAACGTCGACCATTCCTGGCTCATGAGTGAGCAAACCGAGGGGCCCGGGGCCGTCCGCCGCATCCAGACCGGACCCAACACGATCATCGAGACTGTGGAGGAGTGGGAACCCGGGTCCACCCTCTCCTATTGCATCGAAGGACTGCCGCCGGTGGTGAAGTCGGTCGTCAACACCTGGACCATCACCCCCACCCCGACCGGATCTACGGTCACACTCACCAGCCGGGTCGATGCCGGCCCTCGACCGCCCCAGAAGCTGATCGCTCGGGCCATCGGCCACAAGCTGGCCGAAGCCTCCGAGCAGATGCTCACCGGTCTCCAGGAGGCCCTCGCGTGACCACCCGACCCGACATCGTGATCCTGATGACCGACCAGGAGCGGGCCGCGCCCCCCTACGAGACCGAGGAGCTACGCGAGTGGCGCCATCAGAGCCTGCCGGGTGCCCGCTGGTTCGATGAGCACGGCGTATCGTTCCACCGCCACTACACCGGGTCCTTGGCGTGCGTGCCCAGTCGGCCCACCCTGTTCACCGGCCACTACCCCGATGTCCACGGTGTCACCCAGACCAACGGGCTGGGCAAAATGGCCGACGACACCCGAATGAGGTGGATGCGTCCCTGCGAGGTCCCCACCATCGGGAACTGGTTCCGGGCCGCCGGCTACGACACCCACTACGACGGCAAGTGGCACATCACCCACTCCGATCTCACCGACCCCGAGACGGGCGGCCGGCTCGAGACCAACGACGACGAAGGGCTGGTGGATCAGGCCGCCGTGGACTCCTACCTGGAGGCCGAACCCCTCGAGCCCTTCGGTTTCTCCGGGTGGGTGGGGCCCGAACCCCATGGGGGCCGACTCGCCGACAGTGGGTACGTGCGCGACCCCCTGATCGCCGACCGGGTGATCGCCTGGCTCGACGATCGCTACGCCCGTCGCCGGGCCGGCGATGCCGATGCCCAACGGCCCTTCCTGTTGGTTGCCAGCTTCATCAACCCTCACGACATCGTTCTCTTCCCGGCCTGGGCCCGACGGGGTGGTCCTCTCGGCACTGAGGCCCATGAGGTGCCACCGGTGCCACCGGCGCCGACGGCCGACGAAGACCTGTCGACCAAGCCCGCCGCCCAGATCGCCTACCGGGCCTCGTACCCCAGCTGCTACGGGCCGCCCGCCATGGTCCTGCGCAGCTACCAGAAGAAGGCCGAGGAGTACCGCAAGCTCTACTACCAGCTCCACGCCGAGGTCGACGGTCCCCTCGACCGGGTCCGTCGGGCCGTGACCGACGCAGAGTCGGCCCCGACCCTGCTCGTGCGTACCGCCGACCACGGCGATCTCCTGGGCGCCCACGGCGGCCTGCACCAGAAATGGTTCAACCTCTACGACGAAGCGACCCGGGTGCCGTTCTCCATTGCCCGGACCGGCAATCGTGCCACTACTGGAGGTCGGGTCGAGACCGCCCCAACCTCCCACGTTGACCTGGTGCCCACCCTGCTGGCGGCAGCGTCGATAGACGAAGCCGAGACGGCCAAGACCCTGGGTGAGCAGTTCAGCGAGGTCCACCCCCTACCCGGCCGCAATCTCATGCCGGTCGTCGATCAGCCCGGCAAGGTCGATACGGGCCGCCCCGTGTATCTCATGACCCGCGACAACATGCCTGAGGGCGACTCAGGGGCCAGCGGCCTGGCCCACCAGCTCGGCCGGGCCGACAAGCCCCCGGCCCCGCTGCGCATCCTGGTCCCGGCCCATGTGTCGGCCAACTTCGAGGGCCTCGTCCTGTGGGTCGACGAAACCGAGACCCCTGGCGGTCAGGGGCATGTGTGGAAGATCGTGCGCACCTTCGACGACCCCGACACCTGGACCGAGCCCGGCGTCCGGCACCTGGCGGCCACCGGCGCTGGAGGTGCCACCTATCGCGACATGCCTCTGCCCGACCAGTGGGAGCTGTACGACCTCGACTCCGACCCGATCGAGGTGAACAACCGCTGGGCCGACCCTGATTCGGCCGCGGTGTTCGCCCTGCTCTCGGAGCGCTTGGCGACCGAGCGAGTCCGGTGCGTCCCGTCCCGAAACCACCCATGGCCCTATGCCACCCACCAACCCACCGGAGGTCCCGTGACCGCCAAGGCTCCACCCCCTGTCCGAGTGCTGCGGAAAGGACTCCAGCGGCTGGGCCTACACCCCGAAGACGATCAGTCCGTCGATGTGGACCTGACCGGGTGCCGGGCTCTGGTCATCGCCACCAACCATGGCCAGCTCGACATCGGCAAGCCCACCGGGGTCTTCGCCAGCGAGATGACGGTGCCCTACTACGCCTTCCTCGATGCGGGCATGGAGGTCGACGTGGCCAGCCCCCAGGGCGGTGTCATCCCGGTCGATCCCCAGTCCGTGAAGTCGGTCGTCCGCACCGGCGCCGACGACCGCTTCCTGGCCGACGAGCGATTCCGCCTCCAGGTCACCGAGTCGCTGGCCATCGGCGACCTCGACATGGCCGACTACGACATCGTCTACCTGGCCGGGGGTTGGGGGGCGGCGTTCGATCTGGGGACGTCCGAGGCGGTGGCCGCCAAGATCACCGAGGCCAACGCCATCGGCAAGGTCATCGGCGGAGTCTGCCACGGTCCGCTCGGACTGGTGGGCGCCACCGGTACCGACGGGGAACCCCTCGTCAAGGGCCGCCACGTCACCGCGGTCACCGACAAGCAGGTGCGCGAGCTCGGTATCGAGAGCACGCCCCAGCACCCCGAAGCCGAGCTGAGGAAGGTCGGGGCCGACTTCGAGAGCGCTACCCGGTTCCGCGACCCCTTGGCCAACCACTGGGTCGTCGACGGCAACCTCGTCACCGGCCAGAACCAGAACGCAGCCCCCATGGTGGCCCGCGAGATGATGGAGCTCGTTGCTGCGAGCTCTGAGAAGGAGCAATGATGAGTGAGTCGGTGGGCCCAGCCCGACATCAGTGGTCGCGAGGCCGACGACCTCGGTCGTGAGCCAGATGGTCGCCGAAGCAGCCGAGTTGTTGAGTGGTGGGGGAGGGCTGGTCCGATGACCGGTGGCCGCGACGGCATATTGGCCGGGGTGAAGGTGGTGGAGCTGGCCCAGAATGCGGCCGTTCCCCACTGTGGGCGGTTGCTGGCCGGCCTCGGGGCCGACGTGGTCAAGGTCGAGCCTCCCCAGGGTGATGCCATGCGCCACGTCTCGGGGCTCGCCCCCAACGAGAGCCGCGCCTTCGCGGTCATCAACCCGGGCAAGCGGGGTATCACAGTGGACCTCGGTTCTCCCTCGGCCGGCCCGGTCGTCGATGCCCTGTTCGCCTGGGCCGACGTGGCCCTCGTGGCCTTCAAGCTCCCCGATCTCGCCCGCTACGGCATCGACTGGGAACACGCCCGCACCATCAACCCCCGTCTCGTGCATCTCACCCACAGCCCGATGGGGCCCAAGGGTCCCGACGCCGACCTGGGTGGCTACGACCCCCTGGTGCAGGGGCGAAGCGGGCTGGGGTTCATGATGAACCGGGCCGGGGCGACCGCTCCCCAACCGACCCGCCCCGCCATCAACGACTTCAGCACCGGCTTCACTTCGGCCTTCGCGGTCATGGCCGGGCTCCGCCACCGTGACCTCACCGGCGAGGGCCAGCGGGTCGACTCATCCCTTCTGGGTACGGCGATCAGTCTCGGTACCCCGGTCCTGGGTTCGTTCCCGGTCGACCGTGAGGCCCTCGACGAGCTCGACGCCGATCTGGCCGCCTTGCAGGCCGCGGGCGTCGATTTCGAGTCCCGGCGCGAGGTGTACGACAGTCGCATGCAGCCCGCGGGTGGAGCCTTCCTGCTGTACTTCCGGCACTACCAGACCGCCGACGGCCTCATCTCGGTGGGCGGGATGTCCCAGCATCTGTGGACTCGATTCCATGAGGCCACCGGCCTGCCCCGACCCACCACCAGTGACCCCACCGAGGCAAGCTTCGTCGAGCTGGTTGGAGCAGCCAATGAGCTCTTCGCCACCCGGCCCACCGCCGAGTGGCTCGAGCTGCTCCGCGCGGCCGGATACCCCGCCAGCCCCTACCACCTTCCCCACGAGGCGGTTCGCGACCCCCAGGTGATGGCCAACGACTTCGTTGTCGATCTCGAGCACCCCACCATCGGCCCATACCGCACCACCGGGATGCCGGTGCAGTTCGAGAAGGCACCGGCCTCGATCTCGGGGCCCAGCCCCGGGCTGGGCGAGCACACCCTCGAAGTCATGGCCGAGATCGGTTTCGATCAAGATGAGGTCCGCTCCCTGGTCGAGGGCGGCACCATCCGGTCCGCCCCGGTCGACTGACCGCGCCGATCAACACGAGAGGAGACGTCATGCAGGAGGTGAACGAGGTCATGCCCACCAGTGGTGAGCGAATCGAGGAGATGCAGGAAACCAGGTCGAGGAGCTGTGGGACGAGATCGCCATTGCCCGCTACCCCGACCGGGGTGCCCTCTTCGCGATGTCCACCTCCGATGCCTGGCGCGAGGCAGCCGCGCATCGCCGCGCCGGACTGGCCGGCCAGCTCCACATCGAGACGGTCGCTCCCTTGCCGGGCCCGGCCGGACCCTGACCCAGGAGACCTTCGATGATCGAGCATGAACCTGTTTCCCCAATCGAGCTCGACGGGGTTCGGTTCCGCGACCTCGATCACGACGGTGAGGTCGCCCCCTATGAGGATTGGCGGAACCCCGTCGACACCCGCGTCGACGATCTGGTCGGTCGGATGACGATCGAGGAGAAGGTCGGCCACCTGCTCCACGGCACCATTGCCACTGACGGTCCCCTCGGAATGCTCGGCATTGGCCACGAGTACGACATCGAAGCCGTCCGCCGCCATATCCTCGGCTCGGGCATCACCTCGATGATCAGCCGGCTCAGCCGCCCGCCCGATCAGTTGGCCCATCAGAGCAATCTGCTACAGGCGGTCGCCGCGGAGGGTCGCCTCGGGATCCCGCTGACCATAAGCACCGATCCCCGCAACCACTTCTCGACGCTGGCCGGGGCCAGCACCGATGCCAACGGGTTCTCCCAGTGGCCGGGCCCACTGGGACTGGCCGCCACCAACGACCCCGACCTGGTGAAGGGCTTCGCCGACATCGTCCGCCAGGAGTACCGCGCCGTTGGTTTCCATATGGCCCTGTCCCCTCAGGCCGACCTGGCGACCGAACCGCGCTGGCCTCGGTCGGACGGAACCTTCGGGTCCGACCCTGAATTGGTCAGCGCCCTCGTTGGCGCCTACGTCCAGGGCATTCAGGGGGGAGTCGGTGGTCTCGGGGCTCAGAGCGTGGTCGCTGTCGTCAAGCACTGGGCCGGGTACGGGGCCTCCCGCGACGGGTTCGACGGCCACAACTACTACGGACGGTTCTCAGCCTTTCCCGGTGGTCACTTCGATGATCATGTCCGCGCCTTTCTCGGTGCTTTCGAGGCCGGCGTCGCCGGGGTGATGCCCACCTACAACATCCTCGAAGGCCTGAGAGTCGACGGCGGCGAAGTCGAAGCCGTCGGGGGTGGTTTCAGCGAGCATTTGCTCGACGGGTTGCTGCGAGGAACACATGCCTTCGATGGGCTTGTTCTGTCGGACTGGGCGATCACCAGGGATCTCACCGAGAGCGGGCGAACGGGCGTGCCGCCCCAGCAGCCTCGCGATG
>JAAEMS010000310.1 GCA_024225275.1 Actinomycetes bacterium | reverse complement strand
CCAGCCAGCTGCCTATGAGGAGGAGAGGCCCGGCCACTCCGAGCAGGATCGAGACGGCGGCGATGGCGTCGATCACCCGGGTCGCGGGGTCGATCGCCAGGTCCACCGGCCGCACGCCGATGTGGGAGAGGTACCGTCGCCAGAGCAGAGACATGATCGTGGCCACTGCGCCCATGAGGGGTACCAGCCCGAGCACCACGCTGGTGAGACGAGAACGGCGTTCGGCGGCCGTGAGCCCGATATCGGCTGCCACCTGACCGAGTACTCCTCGCACCTGGGCATCGGGAAGCCAGGTCTCCCCCCGGTGAACGGCGCGAAGAGGGGCAGCGAAGTCGTCGGAGGTGGAGTCGACATCGATGATCCCCAGGGCGCCGGCCTGTACGGCGAGGGCAACCGACTCGTAGGAGGCAGGGGCCGGGGTGAGCGCCATCACCTGAGCCTCAGGGGCACGAGCCCGGGCTTCACCCGATCGCCAGGATCCCGCGCCGGTCGGCGAACTCCGTGTCTATCAGGACGACCGTCGGCCGGGTCTCCGCCAGGGCCGTACCGAGCGCGGTCGGCCGGCGGATGGCTCACGAACCCGGACGCTACTGGTTCACCGGCGAGACCGACCACCTTCGTGACCACTATCATCGGGCGGGTGTCAGAGAGAACCGGTTGACCAGGATGCTCCACAGACCGGGGAGGGCGGGATGCTGAGCCGAGATGATCGGATCGCTGCGGGACGAGAGCAGGCCGATGCTGTCCCCGTGGACGCTCACGCCGAGCTCGCGGCACCCGAGGGCCGCCCTGACCCGGTAGCGGTGTTGGCCGCCCAGGACGTCACCCGCCTGCAGAAACTGGTACCCGTGCGTCATGGTCGTATGCGGGTGAGCGCGTTCACGTTCTTTCGCGGCGGCGCCGCAGTCATGGCCGCTGACCTGTCGCGAACAGCCACTACCGGTCTGAGAGTCCAACTGTGCGGTGACGCCCATCTGTCCAACTTCGGCTTGTTCAAAGGCCCGGACCGTCGACTCGTGTTCGATCTGAACGATTTCGACGAAACCGCTCCCGGGCCCTTCGAATGGGATCTCAAACGTCTCGCCGCCAGCGTCACCATCGCCGGACGCAACAATGGGTTGAGCGACAAGAAGATCGCCTCGGCGACCCGCGCCTCGGTGCGCGGTTATCGCCAGGTACTGGCCCGGACCACCGAGCTGAGCCCACTCGAGGTGCACTACTACCGGATGGAGATCGAGTCGCTGCAGGCCGGGGCCGACAAGAAGGATCGCCGGCGATCAGAGAAGGCTGTCGCCGAAGCGAGCAGAAAGAACAGCTTGCGGGCCCTGGACAAGCTCACCGAGGAAGTCAGCGGTCAGCCAAGGATCGTGGACGACCCGCCGGTCGTCGTTCGTCTCGACGAGCAATTCGAGGCCGACGATTGGGGCCGACTCGTAGAGTTCTTCGACCAGTACCGGGCGACGCTGGCGCCCCATCGAGCCGCGATGCTGGAGCGGTACCGCTTCGTCGATATGGCCCACAAGGTCGTCGGTGTGGGCAGCGTAGGCACCCGCTGCCTGATCGTCCTACTCCAGTGTGATCGGGGCACCCCCCTGTTCATGCAGTTCAAGGAGGCAACCCACTCTGTTCTCGAACCGTATGTGGGGACGAGCCAGTTCGATCAGGCCGGTGAACGGGTCGTTCGTGGCCAACGTCTCATGCAATCCGCCGGCGACATCCTGTTGGGGTGGTCCCGATACGAGAATGAGCGGGGCACCAGCACTGACTTCTACTTCCGTCAGCTCTGGGACGGGAAGGGGTCGGCGGAGGTCGACGAGATGGGACCCAAACGACTCAAGAACTACGCAACCCATTGTGGCGCCGCTCTGGCTCTCGCTCACGCCCGAACTGGCGACGCGGTGATGATCAGCAGCTACCTGGGTGACGACAAGACAGCCGACCATGTCTTCACCGAATTCGCCGGCCGCTACGCCGATCTCAACGAACGAGACCACCGAGTCCACGAGAAGGCCATCGAGTCCGGCCGACTGGCAGCCACCGACGGCGTCTGACTGCTCACTTCCCGGCACCACGGCCGTTGAAGGAGGTGACGGTCAGCCCATGGACCGGCTCGCTGACTCATCTCGGGCCAGCCTGCGGCCCCCGGCGTAGATGGCGAACTGGTACAGGGCGGGGGTGAGGGAGATGAGAACGACAGTGGTGGCGATGAACGCCTGGTCGCCATCGGCCCCTTGGCCGGCGACGCTGAGCCCGGCTTCGGCCCCGACCTTCTGGAGAACGAACGAGAACTCACCGACCTGGGCCAGCAGATAGGCCGCTGCCACCGCTACCGCGGGCGGCTGGCCGAGCGCCCGGGCGCCGGCGGCAATGGGCAGGATCTTCACGAGCATGGCCAGGCCGGCGAGAATCGCCACGAGGGCCAGATGGTCCAGCGCGAAGCCCAGATCGAGCAGCATTCCGATCGAGGCGAAGAACACCGCAGCGAACACCATCTGGAACGGGCTCACGTAGCGCTCCGCCTTGTGGCGGTGCTCCCCCGAGCTCACCACCAGCCCCCCGATGAAGGCCCCCAGCGAAGCGGTCATGCCAAAGAAGGTGACGAACCAGGCGAACCCGGAGGCAACCGCCAGCACCGCGAAGAGGAAAGCCTCGTCGTCGGCGT
>JAAEMS010000309.1 GCA_024225275.1 Actinomycetes bacterium | reverse complement strand
GCCGGCAATACTCAGGGCCCCCGTGACGCGAGGCCCGCCGAGCCGGGTGAGCTCTTCGTTGTCGCGCCGCGGGAGCCATGTGTGCGTTCTCGGCGCGCAGGAACGCCAACCTGAGACATCTGGCCTAGCGAGATGGTCCCTGGGGCCCTGTTTTCAGGTCGAGCGACCCGTGGGTGGGCCCCGAACTGGGTGAACTAGGCGGGGGTGGGCAGCTGATCGGTGTTGGCGCCACAGACAATCACTCCCACCCGACGGCCGGGCTCAACCGCCACCTGGCCAGCGAGAACTGCGGCCATACCGGTGGCCCCGGACGGCTCAGCCACCACTCTCAGCTCGGCCCAGAGCCACCGTTGAGCGGCCACCACGTCGTCGTCGCTCAACACGACCGATTGGTCGACCCACCGGCTCAGGCCCGCGAACGGTTGGACCCCGACACGGGTCGCCCCCAGGGCGTCGGCGGCCAGACCCGACACGTCGACGTCGACCGGCTCGCCCGCTTCGAGGGCGGCCGCCAGGGCCCGGGTGCCGTGGGTCTCGACGGCCACGAGGTGGGAGCGGGGGCCGAACCAGGCGCTGATGCCGGCCATGAACCCTCCACCACCGACGGCCACTACCACCGAGTCGAGGGGACCGGCCTGGTCTTCGAACTCCAAACCACAGGATCCACCGCCGGCGATCATGGTGGGCGGCTCATAGGGGTGGATGAGGGCCCCGCCGGTAGAGGCCGCGAACTCGTCGGCCCGATGCTGGGCGTCGGCGTAGACCGCGCCACCAACCCGAAGGTCGCCGCCCAACTCGACGATGCGTTCCCGCTTGGCCGCACCGGTGACCTCGGGCACGAAGATGGTGGCCTGTCGACCAAGGGCCCCAGCCGCCCACGCGGCCGCCCCCCCGAAGTTCCCGCCCGAGGCGGCGACAATGGGAAGCCCGACCGGCACGTCAAGGGCCTGGGCGATGGCCCCCCGGGCCTTGAAGGAGCCGGCGTGCTGTAGGGATTCGAGCTTGAGTACCAGCGTCCCCCCACCGGGCCAGGGCAACTCGATGACCGGTGTCCGCCGCACGTAGGGGCGAATCCGGCGATGGATGCGGGCCACCAAGGCCGCGCCAACCGGAAGGGGGAGGGCGGTCATCGGTTGAGGTCGCGCAACAAGGTCCGGGTGCGCGACGCCTCGCGCTGGTCACCGGGGGCCTCGACTGCCACCAGGTCAGTGACGCCGGAGAGGCCGAGGATCTCGATCCACGCCGCCACCTGGTCTTCGTCGCCAACGAGAGCGATGTCACCCAAGCCCTCGGCGCCTTCGCGAGCCAGCGACCGACGAAACACGGGGAAGTCCGCGGCCTGGCCGGCCTGATGGGTGATGCGGCGGCGAGTTTCGTCGATCCGGTCCGACACACACACCGGCAGCCCGACCACGAGGCGGGGAGCCGGACGCCCAGCGACCTCGGCGTGGTGCCTGACGGTGGGGACCACCAGTTCGGCGACGGTCCGGGAACCGGCACACCAGGTGACCACACCGTCAGCGAACCGACCGGCCAGAGCCAGCATGTGGGGCGACAGGGCTCCCACCAGAACCGGGATCCGGGGGAACGGCTCGGCGTCGAGCCCACCGAGACTGGTGAGGTGGACGCTGGCCTGGCGGGTCGGGCGCCCTTCGAGCAGGGTGGTGACCGCAGTGAGGTGGTCATACATCGCTTCCACCGGGTTGCCCCATGGACGGCCCCATGCCCCCTCGGATACTTCGCGGTGACCGATCCCGATCCCCAGAGTCAGGCGGCCCTTCAGAGCCTGGCGAGCGGTCAGGGCCTGGGCCGCCAAGGTCTGTGGATGGCGGCTGCCCACCGGGACGACCGCGGTTCCGAGCTCGAGGGGGCCGGCCTCGTCGGCGACCCCCGCCAGGGCAGTGAGGACGTCGAGACCAGCCCCCTGGGAGACCCAGACCCCGGCCATGCCATCCTCGCGGGCGCGGCGAACCGTGGCCCGGAACTCGTCGAGGTTGCGTAGGGCTCCGCTCCCGTTGATGGCAATGCGCACCGGCGCAATCTACCCGGGCTCCGCGACAGGCCGCGACTACACCGGTTCAGACCCGGTCCCGCCCCCGCCGCCTGTGGGCTCCGAACCCGCTGGCACTAGCATCGTCGACCGGTGGCTGGATGTGCGGGCAAGAGGCGAGAATGGGCGAACCCTGGCCCTCGCGCGGCCTCACTTCTCGGCGTTGCCGTGCTGGCCGTGTTGGGCTGGTGGCTCCTCGCTGATCCGGCCAGATCAGCCGAAGCATCGGGCGTCGACTGCCCCGGGGCCCAGGCCGAGCAACCCGATTTCGCACCGGAGGGCGCGGTTCTGGTGGTCGACGACGACGGCAACCCTCGGGGCACGCTGGTGACCTGCCACTACAGAGACCAGGGGGTCACCATCGAAGCCCTGATCCCCGCCGACCCCTCCCATTGCCCCGCCGACCCGTCTCAGGCCGTTGGGGTGGAAGGTGGGGGCGAGGTCGGTTATGCCTGGTCGGCCCTGATCGCCGAGATCGAGGACCGCTGCGCCCCGTCATCGCCGGGGTTGGGTGGCCTGGCGGCGATCGCCGGGACCAGCGGGCTGTTGTTCGCCGGTGGGGTCCTCGCCGCCCACAAGCGCCGGAACCGTCGGCCGTCTTCTCCTACGGCGTTCACCTCGACCCCAGACCCGCAACAACTGGCGGGCGAACGACGCTCCCTGCGCCGCCAACGAGCCGAACTCGAGGCCCAGCTCACCGGTACCGCGGCTGCGGCCCGCCGCCAAGCCGAGATCGCGGCCTTCACGGCCGGAGCCCGCGATGTCGCGGTGACCACCGACCCCAGCGAGGGCGCCGAAACGGCTCTCACCGATCTTCTGGCCACCCAAAGACGGGTCGGTGAAGCACTGAAGCGCCTGACCGATCGGGAGAACGCAGAACCGGCGGCCTTCCCTCAGCCCCTCACAAACGCCGATCTCATTCGTGAGCTCCGCGACGCCAGCACCAGAACAGTGGGGCTGTCGGCCACCCTCACCGCCGCTCATCGCCAGATTGCTGGCCGGACCAACCGGATTGCCGAGCTCGATTCCCGGCTAGCGGCCCTACCTGTCCCCGAGGAAACCAGATGACCGATTCTCACCCCAATCCTGCCGCCCGCGCCATCGAATGGTGCGAGGGAGCCGGCTACCAGGGAGGTGCCCCCCGAGGGTCGGCGGCCGGTGCCGTCTACCTCCGTGAGCGCATGTACCCCGTCTGCTTCCTTCGCGTCGGTGAGGACCTCGTGTTGGACCTGGGCCTGCCCGTACCGCCCGAGGCTCTCCGAGGCACCGATGCTCTCTCCACTGACCGCCTGGCCCACCTGGTCGACCACACCGCAGCTCTCCGGTCCGGGCGCATGGCCGGCCAGCTCCGCGACGGCCCCGAGGGGCTGGCCGGTCACTTCGTACGAACCGTCGGGATGGACACGGCACGGGGGGGAGTGCTCGACGCCCTGGCCGACCTCGATCGGTGCCGCCTCGACTTCCTCGAACTGGTCGAGCTCGACCTGGCCGCGGCCTCAGCCCGACGAGCCACCGCCGACCTGACCCGTGAGCTGTCGAGCCTGGCCGACGAGATCGACCGCACCACCCCCGACACCGATTCCTGATATCGCCCGGGACGCGACGAGGGGGCGGCCTCTCAGCCGCCCCCTTGATCAGGTAGTGATGGTCAGAACCGGGCGATCAGACGAAGGCCGAAGCGAACACCAGCGACACGATGGTCATGACCTTGAGCAGGATGTTCATGGCCGGACCGGAGGTGTCCTTGAAGGGGTCGCCCACGGTGTCGCCGACCACCGCGGCCTTGTGGTTGTCCGAGCCCTTGCCGCCGTGGGCGCCGGCCTCGATGTACTTCTTGGCGTTGTCCCAGGCTCCACCGGCGTTGGCCATGAAGATGGCCAGGGCGAAGCCGGTGACCAAGGCGCCAGCGAGCAGGCCGCCGAGGGCGTCTTCGTCGATGACGCCGACCACGAGGGGGACCACCACGGCGAGGGCGCCGGGGATGATCATCTCCTTGAGGGAGGCCTTGGTGGAGATTTCGACACAGCGGGCCGAGTCGGGCACCACGCCCTCCTTGCCCTCGCGCAGGCCGGGGATCTCGCGGAACTGGCGGCGCACCTCTTCGATCATCTCCTGGGCGGCACGGCCCACGGCATCGATGGTGAGCGCGGCGAAGAGAAACGGCAACCCGGCACCGATGAACAGACCGATGAACACGTCGATCTCACCAATGTTCAGCTGGAGCTCACCGCCAGCCTGAACAATGGCGAACTCGAAGCTCTTGAACAAGGCGAGAGCGGTGAGAGCGGCCGAACCAACGGCGAAACCCTTGGCGATGGCAGCAGTGGTGTTACCCAACGAATCGAGGGCGTCGGTGACCTCGCGGACCGACGGATCGAGCTCGGCCATCTCGGCGATACCACCGGCGTTGTCGGCGATGGGTCCGTAGGCGTCGACCGACACGACCACCCCGGTGGTGGCCAGCATGCCGATGGCGGCGACGGCGATGCCGTAGATGCCGCCTCCGTCGCCCAGGGTCTGCTCGCCGCCCCAATAGGCGATGCCCACACCAATGAGGATGAGCCCAACCGAACTAGCCACCGAGACCATGCCGGCGCTGATCCCACCGAGAATGGTGGTGGCGGGACCGGTTTCGGTCTGGGAGGCAATCTTCTTGACCGGCCCGAAGTGATCGGAGGTGTAGTACTCGGCCGTCTTGCCGAGGGCCCAGCCGGCCGCCAGGCCGCCGATGACCGAAATGGCGAGGCCGTAGGGCTTGTCGTAGAGGTCGCCGTCGGCGAACAGCCAGTACGAGACGACGAGTGTACCGATCACGGTGAGGCCCATGGCGATGTTGGTGCCCATGTGCAGAGCCCGACTGAGGGCGTGAGAGTCGGTGGACTCACCACCCTTCACGAAGAACGAGCCGATGATCGAGGCGACCATACCCACGAAGGCGACGGCCATCGGGAACATGAGCAGGGGAAGCACACTGTCGTCGGTGGCCTGGTCGGCGACCAACCCGAACGAGAAAGCGGTGAGGGAGATCGGGGCGATGATCGAGCCGGCATAGGACTCGAAGAGGTCGGCGCCCATGCCGGCGACGTCGCCGACGTTGTCGCCCACATTGTCGGCGATGGTGGCCGGGTTGCGGGGGTCGTCTTCGGGGATACCGGCTTCGACCTTGCCCACCAGGTCCGCGCCGACATCGGCGGCCTTGGTGTAGATGCCGCCGCCCACCCGGGAGAACAGGGCGATCGACGAAGCACCGAGACCGAAGGCGGTGACGATCTCGAAGGCCTCGTCCACCTGGAGCCACGAGACGAAGAGAAGGTAGGTGAACATCAGGCCCAGAAGGGCAAGACCGGCCACCGCGAAGCCCATCACGGCACCCCCGCGGAAGGCCACGGCCAGAGCCGGGGCCGGTCCGCTCTTGGCCGCCTCGGTGGTGCGGGCGTTGGCCATGGTGGCCACCGTCATCCCCACATAGCCGGCACCGGCGCTGAGCACTGCTCCGAGCACATAGCTGAGCGAGGCCAGCGGGTTGATGACCACGCCCAGGAGCACCATCATCGCCACCACGAAGGCCGAGACCCATGTGTACTCGGCCTTCAGGAAGGCCTTGGCGCCATTCTGGATCTCGGTCATCAGGAAGACCATGCGGTCGTCACCGGGCGACGCGGCCTCGACCGCCTTGTAATAGAAGGCGGCCAACCCAAGTGCGGCAAGAGCCGACACAAGGGCAAGGTAGGGGACTGCTTCCACGGTGCTCTCCTCCAGAGGGGGCCCGGTGCGACGCAGGGTCGACAAGTAGGGGATTGGGGTTCAGGGCGCGACCGGATCCGAGCGGGTCAGGGCGCGCCGACGCTGAAACATACGGTTCCCAGCGCCCAACAGCAAGTATTGGACGAAGTTGTCGCCGTTTGAGGGGAGCCACAGCCCGAGTCGTGGCCCCCTGGTGGTCGGCATCACCCGGGCGGGTTCAAATACGAGCCATGCTTTGGTCGTGCGCGTAATTGTCGTTGGTGCGGGAGAGGTCGGTACCTATGTGGCCGACCGGCTGAGCAGGGAGAGCCACGATGTGGCCCTCATCGAATCGGACCCCGAGCGGGTGGCCCAGCTCGAGCGAGAGCTCGACGTGTTGGTCGTCGAGGGCAACGGCACCCACCCATCGACCCTTAAACGGGCCGGCATCGAACGCTCCGATCTGCTCGTAGCCGTCACCTCGGTCGACTCGGTGAACCTGGTGTCGTCCATGGTGGGCAAGCAGGCCGGTGTGGCTCGTTCAGTGGTTCGGCTCGAATCATCCGAGCTCCGGGCCCGTCACCCCGCTTCCGCTGCGATCCGCGATGCCGTAGGAGCTGATCTGGTCATCGACCCCGACGAGGAGGTCGCCCAGGAGGTCCTCGGCCTTCTCCAGTACCCCGGCGCGTCCGAGGTGGCGGCCATGGCCGACGGCGAGGTCACCGTGATCGGTGCCCGCCTCCCACCCCATGCCCCACTGGTGGGCAGGAAGCTCTCGGACATCGCGGCCGAGTACGAGCCCAACTGGGACTTCCTCTTCGGCGCCATCACCCGCGGCGACGAGACGATCATTCCCCGAGGGGACCAGACCCTCCAGGCCCACGATCTCGTACGCGTCGTGGCCAAGCGTCGGGCCCGCTCGGAGCTCGCAAGACTCTTGGGCCTGGCCCGAACGACCCCCAAGCGGGTCATGCTTCTCGGTGGTGGCCGCACCGCCGAGCTCCTGGCCCAGCGCCTTCCCGGGCGGGGTGAGGACGTGACCATTGTCGAGCGCAATCCCGAACGGGCACGGGTCCTGGCCGAGCGGCTCGGGGCCCTCGTCCTCCAGGGTGAGATCACCGACGCCGATCTCCTGCTCGACGCCGACGTCGGGTCATTCGATGCCGTCATCGCGCTCACGGGCGAGGATGACGCCAACGTCCTGGCGTGCCTGTTCGCCAAGCAAGCCGGTGCCACCGAGACCATCGCCATCCTCCACCGTCTCGCCCTGCTGGGTCTGCTCACCGAGGAAGGAATCGACGGGGCCTTGTCGCCTCGCACCGCCACCGCCAACGCGGTCCTGCGCTTCGTGCGAGGCGATGTGGCCCAGGTCGCCACCTTCCTCCACGGCCAAGCCGAGGTGGTCGAGCTCATAGTGTCCAAAGGCAGCCCGGCCGACGGGTCCGCGATCGCTGACCTCGACCTTCCCCGCGAAGTCCTCGTCGGGGCGATCGTCCGCGACGGCAAGGCTCAGATCGGGAGGGGCCGAAGCCAGCTGCGGGAACGCGACCATGTGATCGTCTTCGCCGAGCCGGAGATGGTCGACCGGGCCCGCAAGGTCTTCGGCTGACCGTCGCGTCATGACTGTGTCGCCATGACCTTCGCCCAACCTCGGGGCCGCCTCTATTGGGCACCCCGCGCCGCCATGACCGGTCACCTGATCGGTATTGCCATCAGCGGGTGCGCGGTGGGTCTGGCCTTCTCGACGATGGTCGGAGCGGTGACCGATCAACGTGCCTTGTTCCCACTGGGTATCAGTACGCTCCTGAGCGGCCTGGCCGGCGTCATTCTCGTTCGCCACTACCCCCTTCCGCGGCGGCTCTCGATCTCCGGCCCGCTCACCGCAGTGGGCTTCTCATGGATCGTGATGATCCTCCTTTCGACGACCGTCTATCTCACCACGGGAGCCACGGACAGTCCCCTCCACGCGGGAGTCGAGTCCACCGCGGGCTTCGCGACCATGGCCCGAACCGTTTTCGCGACACCCGAGGACCTTCCCCGCGGTCTCCTCTTCTGGCGGGCGACAACCCAACTGATCGGGGGTTTCGGCGCCCTGTTCACCGTGGTGGTGATCCTTCCCTTCCTGGGCATCGGCGGTGCCGCCGCCCCCTCGACCGAGAAGACCCGGGCCGACGAGCTGGTAGCGGGCCACACCGTTCGCCTGGTTGGCCGCATGGCTGCCGTGTACGGGGGGTTCGCCACAGTGGGAACCTCACTGTTCTGGATAGGGGGGATGGGCCTGTTCGACGCGGTGACCTACTCGTTCACGACGGTTTCGACTGGTGGCTTCGCCAACCACGCTGACTCGTTCGCCCACTTCGACTCGGCCCACCTCGAGTGGTTCGCGGCCGGCGGCATGCTGCTGGCGGGCACCTCGGTCGTCTTCTTGTGGCGCGGCGGCTGGGCCGCGGGGGCCGCCTCGCTACGGTCCTTCGAGCTCTGGGCGTATCTCGCCATTCTCAGCGCCGCCACAGTCGTGTTGACCATTGCCGACCCCCTCGACGAGGGCACGACCCTCAACAGCCTGCGTCATGGCTTGTTCGCCAGCACGTCGACTCTGTCCACCACCGGCCATCACGCCACCGACTGGAACACTTGGGGCCAGGGCCCGGCCACCCTGCTCATGATGCTGATCACGGTGGGTGCCATGGCGGGTTCCCCGGGAGGAGGGCTCCGGGTCGTGAGAGCGCTCGCGCTCGTCGGCTACTTCCGTCGCGAGCTGGTGCGCCAGGTCCACCGGCGGGCGGTGATCATGGTCAAGATCGGCCGCGAGGCCATCCCCGAACGGGTCCTCGACCGCATGATCACCCATCTCCTGCTGCTCCTGTTCGTGGGGGCGGCGGGAGCGGTGCTCCTGGCCCTCGATGGAGCTGACGTTCTCACCGCCACGACACAGGCGGTGAGCGCCCTCGCCACCGTCGGACCCGGCCTCGGTGATGCCGGACCTACCACCACCCTGCTCGAGCGGGGACCGGTCGGGATGATCGCCATCGCCGGCCTGGGCCTGCTCGGTCGGCTCGAGTTCTACCCAATCGGTGTGGCGCTCTGGACGGTGGCCACCAACCTCCGGCGGCGACTTCGAGACTCGTTCCGGGAGGAGTTGGTGTGAGGATCACACGCCATCCCGACGGCCGGGTACTGAGCACTCCTCTCCACCTCGCCGGCATTGGTCTCCAGTTCTTCGGGGCCGGAATGGCGATCTCGGCCATCGTCGATCTGATCGTCGACGCCGAAGACTTCGGGCCTCTGGCCATCTCTGCGGTGGTGTTGGCCTCCCTGGGTACCATCGCCCGCACCAACACCGCGGTACCCGGTCGGGTGAGCGCCCGCTCGGCCTTCGCGGCAGTCGGGTGGACCTGGGTGATCTGTGCCGTTGCCGGAGCGCTGCCGTTCTGGCTCGCCGGTCTCCTCACCGGGAACGAGACCTTCGAGACCTGGGACGGCGCTCTCTTCGAAGCCGTTTCGGGCTTCTCGGCCACCGGATCGAGCGTGATCACCGACTTCGACTCGATCGGTGCCGGCCTGATGTTCTGGCGTCAGATGTCGCAATGGTTCGGAGGCATGGGGATCGTGGTCCTGGCTGTCGCCGTCCTACCCCTGCTGGGGGTGGGCGGGATGGAATTGATGACGTCTGAGGCTCCGGGCCCGACCTCGGACCGTCTGGTCCCGCGCGTTTCCGAGACCGCCCGCCGGCTCTGGATGATCTATCTGGCCTTCACCGTGCTGGTGACCCTCTCACTACTGGCTCTGGGACTCTCCCTCTTCGACGCAGTGACCCATGCATTCACGACAGTCTCGACCGGGGGCTTCTCACCGAACGCACTCTCTATCGGCGAGTACGACTCCACCGCAGTCGAGGCTGTCGTGTCTTTCTGGATGATCGTCTGCGGGATCAACTTCGCCTTGCACTGGAGTGCGCTGGCCGGTCGCGACCCGAGGGTCATCTTCCGCGACGCCGGGGTGCGCTTCTACTTGTTCGTGCTCGTGGCCGGCACCCTGTTCGTGGCGACTGTGCTGATCATCGACGGCCTGGCCGTGGGCACCGCCTTGCGCGACGCGGTGTTCAATGTCGCATCCCTGGGCACGAGTACCGGGTTCGGCAACCTCCGGCCCGAGGGAGGTGCCAACTTCGTGTTGTGGCCCCCTGCGGCCCAGCTCGCCCTCTTCTACCTGATGTTCACCGGAGCGATGGTGGGGTCGACCTCGGGCGGCCTCAAGCTGCTCCGGATCCGGATCGCCAGCCAGGTGGTCATCCGTCAACTCCAGAAGGTCCGCCAGCCCCGTTCGGTGCCCCTGGTCAAGCTCGGCGGCAGTCCCATCCCCGAAGACATCGTTTCGAGGGTCATCGGGTTCGTGCTGTTGTACCTGGGCATCAGTGCGTTGGGCACCCTGATCATGTCGTGGCTCGGGATCGGTCTCATCGAGGCCGTATCCGGGGCCGTCCAGTCGATGGGGAACATGGGCCCGGGGCTGGGTGAGATCGGGCCGGCCGAGGGCTTCGCCGGCGTACCCCGGCCAGCACGGGCGGTGATGATGGCCCTGATGATCATCGGCCGCCTCGAGATCTTCGCCATCCTGTTGATGTTCTCGGCCATGCGTCTGAGCCTCCGCCGTCACGGACAGAGCGACACCGGGGCCCCGCTCGAACCTCTCATCCGCCACCGCCGGAACACGTGATTTCGCTCCCCGAACAGTGGGGCAACGAGTTCAGGGGTCGGGAACGGTGACCACTACCCCCAAGGCGGGGGAGTGTCGGTCACAGGTGGGATCCTCCGTAGGCAATGCCAGTCAGGTGGGCCATCTCGCGATCAAACGTGGTCAGGTCGTCGGTGCAGAACTGGTCGAGTCGGGTGTGTCCGCAGGCCCGGGCCAGTACCGCCATCAGCTCGACCGTGGCCCCGAAGTAGCGGCCCAGGCGTTGGGCGGCGTCGTCGACCTTCAGGCGGGCCCGCAGGTCGGGGTTCTGGGTGGCGATGCCCACGGGACAGTTGTCGGTGTGGCAGGCCCGCATTGCGATGCAGCCAATGGCCTGCATGGCAGAGTTGGAGACAGCCACCGCGCCGGCGCCCAGAGCCAAGGCCTTGGCGAAATCGGTGTGAGTGCGCAGACCACCGGCAACCACCAGGGTCACGTCATCGCGACCCCGCGAATCGAGGTGGCCGCGGGCCCGGGCCAGGGCGGGAATGGTCGGCACCGAGATGTGGTCGCGGAACAGGGTGGGGGCTGCTCCGGTGCCCCCGCCCCGACCGTCGAGGACGATGTAGTCGACCCCAATGCGCAGGGCGGCGTCGATGTCGTCCTCGATGTGCTGAGCCGACATCTTGACCCCGATGGGGATCCCGCCCGAGGCATCGCGGACCTCATCGGCGAACCGGCGATAGTCGTCCTCGCAGGTGAAGTCGGCGAAGGTCGAGGGGGAGATGGCCGGTTCACCCACCTCCAGACCGCGAACGGCGGCGATGTCGGCAGTCACCTTGTCGCCCGGTAGGTGGCCGCCGGTGCCGGTCTTGGCGCCCTGTCCGAGCTTGAAGTGGAAGGCCTGCACCTTCTCGGCCAGATCGAGAGACCATCCGAACCGGCCCGAACCCAGCTCGTACAGGTAGCGGGAGCTGGCCTCCTGCTCGGCCGGCAGCATCCCACCCTCACCGGAGCAGATGCCCGTGCCGGCCAGCTCGGCTCCACGCGCCAGTGCCTCCTTGGCCTCCGCTGACAAAGCACCGAAGCTCATGTCGGAGACGAAGACGGGGATGTCCAACTCGAGGGGCCGACGGGCGTTGGCACCGATCGTGGTGGCAGTGGCCACCGCCACGTCATCGAGCTGGGGCTTGCGGGCCAGCTGGGCGGTCACGAACTGGATGTCGTCCCAGCTCGGGAGCTGGTGGCGGGGCACACCCATGGCGGCCACCGGGCCGTGATGGCCCAGGTTGCCGAGTCCCTCGTTCGCCAGTCGGCGGATGAGACCCACATGGGGTTCGTCGGGGGTGCCGTGGGGATCCTGGTACTGGCCCTGGTAGGCGTTGGGGTCGTAGGGCTGGGGGTGTTCCTTCTCCCAGTCCCTGATCTCGTCGGCGTCCACCAGCAGGGTGTCGTCCTCGACCCACGAGGCGAACCGGTGGAGGCGCTCGGCGTTGTCGTAGCTGGAGACGCCGGTGTGGAACACATAGTCCCAGCCGTGGAGGCCGCAGATCAGGTTGTCGCCGTCAGTGTGGCCATCGGCCATGAGCGCACCCCGATGCAGGCACCGGCCGTAGAGCACCGAATGGTTGTCGCCCGACCGCACGATGACCAGATCGACCGTGCTGACCAGGGCCCCCAACGGCTGACGATCGGGTACCTCACTCCACTTGGCAATTGCTACCGATTGCATTGGTGCTCCTGGGAGGGCCTGGGGTCGAGGTAGTCAACCCGGGGATCGAGATTGCTGTTCCCGTAGGGGTCAGCCCGCGAGCCAGGACGTGACGACGGCAACGAGGCGGGCGGGATCGGCGGTGCCAGCGAGCTCGCGGGCGGAGTGCATGGCCAGTTGGGGTGCCCCGACGTCAACGGTGGGGATGCCCAGCTGGGCCGCGGTGATGGGGCCGATCGTGGAGCCACAGGGGAGATCGTTGGGGTGGCCGTAGTGCTGGACCTCGATCCCGACCCGTTCGGCCGCCAGCAGGAACCCGGCGATGGTCTCGGCCTCACTCGCGTAGCGCTGGTTGTTGTTGACCTTCACCACGGGCCCACCATTGATGGCGATGTGGTGGTTGGGCTCGTGCTTGCCCGCGTAGTTGGGGTGGGTGGCATGAGCGCCGTCGACGGACAGACAGGCGCTGGCGGCCAGGCTCCGGAGCCAGGCATCGTCCGCGTCGACGGTGGCCCGGGCCCGCACGATTCGTTCCATGACCCGCGCCAGGAGCCGACCAGCAGCCCCGGTGGCACTGGTCGAGCCCACTTCTTCGTGGTCGTACAGACAGATGATGGGAACCGCGGTGTTGAGGGCCGGATCACCCTCGACCAAGGCCTGGGTCAGGGCATGGCATGACAGCTGATTGTCGATTCGGGGGGCTGAGACGAAGGCATCATCCAACCCGGCCAGGGCCGACGGTTCGACGGTATGGGCCATGAGATCCCAGGCCAGGACGTCGTCGGCTCCCTGATCAAGCTCGCGGGCGAGCCAGGCCCGGAAGTCTCCTTCGGAGGACGTTCCGAGGCCCCAGATCGGGCTCAGATGCTGCTGACGATCGAGTTTCAGGCCCTTCTCGGTGATCTCCCGATCGAGGTGGATGGCCAACTGGGGAACCCGAAGGAGGGCCCGGTCGTCGCGGAAGAGCACTGTTTCGGAACCGGATCCGGCCCGCACCACCACCCGGCCCGACAACCCGAGGTCGCGGTCGAGCCACGAGTTGACCAGGACACCGCCGTAGATCTCGACGCCGAGTTGGCGCCACCCGACCGAATCAGTGTCGGGACGGGGCCGAACCCGCAGATTGGGGCTGTCGGTGTGGGCTCCGGCCAACCGGAATCCGGAGCCCGCCGCGAAGCGGTCAGGCACGACCCACGCGATCAGGGTACCCCCGGCGCGCAGGAAGAACCCGCCGGTGCCCGGGGGCCAGTCGTCGGCCTCGTTCACCTCGGAGAACCCGGCGCCAGCCAGGCGTTCGACGCTGCTGGCCACCGCATGGAACGGTGAAGGCGACCCGTCGATGTACGAGATCAGGTCGCGGGCAAGAACCAGCTCCGGTTCCGACGGGGGTGGTGGGGCGGGGGAGTCGGACATGACGCCCACTCTGGCACGCCCGGTGACCACAATCGGGTTTGACAGGTGCGCCCATCACCGACGACGATCGGAAGGTGGCCTGTCATCGCCGCCGGCGACCGTTCTGGGGCTTGGGGCCATCGAGTCGTCTTCGGCATAATGGGGGCCACCCACTAGACTGACCCGAGCGACCTGGGCCAACGCTGTCCCGTGGACCGCCGGAGACATCCGACGATCGACATTCCTGACGGAGAGCCATGCCCTTCCAGCAGCCGGGCCCAGCGGGCTTGTATGACCCTCGCAACGAACACGACGCCTGTGGAGTGTCGTTCATCGTCGACATGTACGGCCGCCGCAGCCACAGCATTGTCAGCGAGGCCCTCACCGCCCTGAACAACCTCGAACATCGGGGTGCGTCCGGAGCCGAGGCCAACACCGGAGATGGAGCCGGGATCCTTCTCCAGATTCCGCACCGCTACTACGCCGATGAGGTGACCGGCCTCCCCGAGATGGGCCAGTACGCCACCGGCGTGGCGTTTCTGCCCGCCGATCCGGGCGAGGCCGACGCCGCGGCGGCTGCCGTCGACAAGATCGTGGCCAGCGAGGGTCTGCGGGTCGTGGCCTGGCGCGACCTCACCACCGACGAGAGCCCCCTGGGCAGCATGGCCCTGGCCGTAGTCCCGTCGTTCCGCCAGCTGTTCCTGGCTGGGGGCGAAGGGTCCGGTACCGACATCATGACCCTCGAGCGGGCCGCCTTCGTGGTCCGCAAGCGGGTCGAACGCGAGCTCATCGGCGACGACGGACGAGGGCTCGTCTACTTCCCCAGCCTCTCGGCCCGAACCATCGTCTACAAGGGCATGCTCACCACCCCCCAGCTGGCCCAGTTCTTCCCCGAGCTCACCGACGAACGAGTCGAGAGCTCGCTGGCCATGGTGCACTCCCGCTTCAGCACCAACACCTTCCCGTCGTGGCCCCTGGCCCACCCGTACCGCTACGTCGCCCACAACGGCGAGATCAACACGGTCATGGGCAACGAGAACTGGATGCGGGCCCGCGAGGCCCTGCTGTCATCGGACCTCATCCCCGGCGACCTCGATCGCATCTTCCCCATCCTGACGCCGGGAGGCTCCGACACCGCCCGGTTCGACGAATGCCTCGAACTCCTGCATCTGGGCGGGTATCCCCTCCATCATGCGGTACTGATGATGATCCCCGAGGCCTGGGAACGGCACGAGGACATGTCGGCCGAGAAGAAGGCGTTCTACGAGTTCTACGCCTCGGTCATGGAGCCCTGGGACGGTCCGGCCTCGGTCACCTTCACCGACGGCACCGTGATCGGCGCAGTGCTCGATCGCAACGGTCTGCGCCCCTCGCGCTACTGGGTCACCGACGACGGCCTGGTCATCATGGCTTCCGAGGTGGGCGTCATCGACGTCCCACCGGAGAAGGTGGTACAGAAGGGCCGTCTCGAGCCCGGCCGCATGTTCCTGGTGGACACCGCCCAGGGCCGCATCATCGACGACGAGGAGATCAAGAACACCCTCGCCGCCCAGCGTCCGTACGCCCAGTGGGCCCAGGAAGGCCTGGTCCGGCTCGAAGACTTCGACGAGAGGTCAGTGGCCCGGCGCGAAGACACCAGCCTTCTGACCCGGCTTCAGACCTTCGGATACACCCTCGAGGAGTTCAAGATCCTCCTCCAGCCCATGGCCCAGAGCGGCAAGGAGGCCTTGGGCTCAATGGGCACCGACACGCCCATCGCCGTGCTCTCCAGCCGGTCACGTCTCCTGTTCGACTACTTCTCCCAGCTCTTCGCCCAGGTCACGAACCCGCCCCTCGACGCCATCCGCGAGGAACTGGTCACCGCCAGCCGGGCCCGGGTGGGCTCGGAGGCCAATCTGCTCTCGCCCGGTCCCGAGAACTGCCGTCAGCTCATCCTCGATACTCCAATCATCGACGACGAGCAGCTGGCCCGGATCATCGGAGCCGACGCCGACGGGCTACACCCCGACTTCCGCACCTATGTGCTTCAGGGCCTTTACAAGGTCGACGATGGGGGAGCGGGCCTGCGGGCCGCACTCGATCGCGTTCGTGCCGAGGCCAGTGAGGCGGTGGCCTCCGGCGCCCACGTACTGGTCCTGTCCGACCGCTTCTCCCACGCCCACATGGCGCCCATCCCGTCGCTCCTGCTCACCGCGGCGGTGCACCACCACCTGGTGCGCGAGGGCACCCGGGCCAAGGTCGGCCTCGTGGTCGAGGCCGGTGACGCCCGCGAGGTTCATCACCACGCCCTGCTCATCGGGTACGGCGCTTCGGCCATCAACCCTTACCTGGCGTTCAAGGCCCTGCACGACCATGTCGACGACGGCGAGCTGTCCGTCCACCCCGACAAGGTCAACTCCAACTACATCAAGGCGTGCACCAAGGGTGTCATCAAGGTCATGTCCAAGATGGGCATCTCCACTGTCGCCTCGTACACCGGCGCCCAGATCTTCGAGGCCATCGGTCTGGGTACCGGCCTCGTCGAAGAGTTCTTCACCGGTACCACCAGCCGCCTCGGCGGTGTGGGCCTCGACGAGCTGGCCGAGGAGGTGGCTATCCGCCATCGCCGGGCCTACCCCGACGTGGCCGAGAAGCAGGCTCACCGCACCCTCGAGGTCGGCGGCGAGTACCAGTGGCGCCGGGAAGGCGAGTACCACCTGTTCAACCCCGACACCGTCCACAAGCTCCAACACTCCGCCCGGACCCAGCGGTACGACATCTTCAAGGAATACACCGCCCTGGTCGACGGCCAGGCCAAGCAGCTGGCCACCCTCCGGGGCCTGTTCGAGCTGAGCTCCGATCGGCCATCCATCCCCATCGAAGAGGTCGAGTCGGTCGCCGACATCTGCAAGCGGTTCGCCACCGGTGCCATGAGCTACGGCTCGATCTCAGCCGAGGCCCACGAGACCCTGGCCATCGCCATGAACCGAATCGGCGGCAAATCGAACACCGGCGAGGGCGGCGAGGACCCCGAGCGCTTCCTCGACGACCGCCGCAGCGCCATCAAACAGGTGGCCTCGGGGCGCTTCGGCGTTACCAGCGAGTACCTGGTCAACTCCGACGACATCCAGATCAAGATGGCTCAGGGAGCCAAGCCCGGTGAGGGTGGCCAGCTGCCCGGCCACAAGGTCTACCCGTGGATCGCCCAGACCCGGCACTCCACTCCCGGCGTGGGCCTGATCTCGCCGCCACCTCACCACGACATCTACTCCATCGAGGATCTGGCCCAGCTGATCCACGACCTCAAGAATGCCAACCCTGACGCCCGGATCCACGTGAAACTGGTGGCCGAGGTCGGGGTGGGCACGGTGGCGGCCGGCGTCTCGAAGGCGTACTCCGACGTGGTACTCATCTCCGGTCATGACGGCGGAACCGGCGCCTCGCCGCTCACCTCACTGAAGCACGCCGGCGCACCATGGGAGCTCGGCCTGGCCGAGACCCAGCAGACCCTCCTGCTCAACAAGCTGCGCGACCGCATCGTCGTACAGGTCGACGGTCAGCTCAAGACCGGCCGCGATGTCGTCATCGCCGCCCTGCTCGGCGGCGAGGAGTTCGGTTTCGCCACTGCTCCGCTGGTCGTCTCGGGCTGCGTCATGATGAGGGTGTGTCACCTCGACACCTGCCCGGTGGGCATCGCCACCCAGAACCCTGAGCTCCGCTCCCGATTCACCGGCGCCCCCGAGTTCATCGAGACCTTCTTCGAGTTCATCGCCGAGGAGGTGCGCGAGTACCTCGCCGAGCTGGGCTTCCGATCCATCGCCGAGGCCGTCGGCCACGTCGAGTGCCTCGACACCAGGGCCGCCATCGACCACTGGAAGGCCGGGGGTCTGGACCTCACGCCCATCCTCTACCAGCCCCAGCCCGATGACCCCGACGAGGTGGTCAACCTCCACCAGGTGGTCGAACAGGACCACGGCCTCGACCAGGCCCTCGACCAGGAGCTGGTTCGGCTGGCCGAACCGGCCCTCGAGCAGGGCCAGGCCGTCCACATCGATCTGCCCATCCGGAACGTCAACCGCACGGTCGGCACCATCCTGGGCCACAACCTCACCAAGAAGTACGGCGCCGAAGGCCTGCCCGATGACACCATCCGCGTCGACCTACACGGATCGGCCGGTCAGAGCTTCGGCGCCTTCGTGCCCAAGGGCATCACCCTCCGCCTCGAAGGTGACGCCAACGACTACTTCGGCAAGGGTCTGAGCGGGGGCCGGCTGGCCGTCTTCCCGCCGGCCTCATCGCCGTTCGTCGCCGAGGAGAACGTCATCGCCGGCAATGTGATCCTGTACGGGGCCACCAGCGGCGAGGCGTTCATCCGGGGCGTCGTGGGAGAACGGTTCTGTGTACGCAACTCTGGCGCCCGGGCCGTGGTCGAGGGTGTAGGTGACCACGGCTGCGAGTACATGACGGGCGGCCGAGTGGTCGTCCTGGGCCTGACCGGGCGCAACTTCGGCGCCGGCATGTCCGGAGGTACGGCCTTCGTCTACGACGAGGACGGCACCTTCCCCCAGCGACTCAACGACGAGATGGTCGAGATCGAGGATCTCAACGATGACGACCGGGCCGAGATCCGGGAGTTGGTCGGCAAGCACCGCGAAGAGACTGGCAGTCCTGTGGCCGATCGCCTGTTGACCGATTGGGAAACCGCTCTTGGCCGGTTCGTCAAGGTCATGCCCACCGACCTCAAACGGGTGCTGGCGGCCGCCAAGGAGGCCGAACAACGAGGAGAAGACGTGAACAAGGCGATCATGGCGGCCGCTCATGGCTGATCCCCGAGGTTTTCTCACCCACGGCCGCAAGACACCCACCCGTCGGCCGGTGCCGGTCCGCCTCCGCGACTGGAGAGAGGTCTACGAACCCTTCCCGGTGGGTGTGCTGCGGGCCCAGGCCAGCCGCTGCATGGACTGCGGCATCCCCTTCTGCAACAGGGGCTGCCCCCTGGGCAACCTGATCCCCGACTGGAACGACCTCGTCTACCGCGACCAGTGGCGCGAGGCCATCGACCGCCTCCACGCCACCAACAACTTCCCCGAGTTCACCGGTCGTCTCTGCCCGGCCCCGTGTGAGGGCTCTTGTGTGCTCGGCGTGAACCAGGACCCCGTCACCATCAAACAGGTCGAGGTCGAGGTCATCGATCGGGCCTGGCGCGAGAACTGGATCAAGCCCGTCGTGGCCAGCTCCAGGAGCGGCAAGTCGGTGGGTATCGTTGGTTCGGGGCCGGCCGGCCTGGCCGCCGCCCAGCAGCTCACCCGCTCCGGCCATGATGTGGTCGTCTATGAGCGGGCCGACCGGGTGGGCGGGCTCCTGCGCTACGGCATCCCCGAGTTCAAGATGGAGAAGCGCTTCCTCGATCGCCGCCTCAGCCAGATGGAGGCCGAGGGCACAGTCTTTCGTACCGGGGTCGATGTCGGTGTGGACCTCGCCGTCGAAACCCTGCGGGCCCAGCACGATGCCATCGTGCTGGCCATGGGTGCCACTGCCTGGCGTGACCTTCCGGTCCCGGGGCGGGATCTGAACGGCATCTATCAGGCCATGGAGTTCCTGCCCCTGGCCAACAGGGTCCAGGAGGGCGACTTCGAGACCCCCGACATCGTCGCCACCGAAAGGGACGTCATCATCATCGGTGGTGGCGACACCGGCGCCGATTGCCTGGGCACGTCCCATCGTCAGGGTGCTCGGTCGGTCCACCAATTCGAGATCATGGCCCAGCCGCCTGACCGCCGGCCCGACACCAACCCCTGGCCTACCTGGCCGATGACCCACCGGGTCTCATCGGCCCACGAAGAGGGCGGCGAGCGGGTCTTCTCGGTCAACACCAAGGAGTTCGTCGACGACGGCAACGGCGGGGTTGCCGCCATCCGGTTCGAAGAGGTCACCACCGAGTTCGTCGACGGTCGGCCCACCTTCGTACCGGTCGAGGGTACCGAGCAGGAACTTCCCGCCCAGTTGGTCTTCCTGGCCCTGGGTTTCGTCGGGCCCGAACGGGCCGGCCTGATCGATGACCTCGGCGTCGAGCTCGACGAGCGGGGCAATGTGAGCCGCGACGAGAACTTCCAGTCTTCGGTCGATGGTGTGTTCGTAGCCGGCGACGTGGGCCGGGGTCAGAGCCTCATCGTGTGGGCCATCGCCGAAGGCCGCTCGGCCGCCGCAAACGTCGACACCTTCCTGAACGGAAGCAGCCTGCTCCCCGCCCCGATTGCCCCCACCGACACCCCCATCCGCTAGCAGCGGCGCCACGCCCACCCGGCTGGTTCGCTGCCGATCACAACTCTCGCGCTCGAGCAGGAGCCACCACCCGAGTCGTTGCCTTCTGGAGGTTCCGCGCGCCCCGGCGGGATCAGACCAGCCGTCCGGAGCGGACGAGGTGGTGGGTCAGGCGCATGACGTCCAGGGGGCGGAGGCCGGTGATGGTCATGACCTCACCCAGATCCCGGCGACCGTCGCAGGCAGCCAGGACCGTCCATTCGTCCCGGGTCAGGGCCGCCCCGACAACACTCTCGGGGAGTTCGAGGGGCATGGTCAGCACTGAGTTGGTGGCCGGTAGTTCGTCGGCGATCAGCTTCCATTCCTCGAGGCGCCGGGCGGCATCGTCCAGGATGGTTTCGATCTCGTAGGTGAGGACCGGGCCAAACGGGTGGAGGGTGTCGGGTCGGAAAACGAAGCTCACGCCGGGAGCGGCCAGGAGCTGGAAGACGGTATCGACGGCCAGGTCCAGTACGGCATGACGGAGTCGATCGCCGCCGTCCCGAGCCTCGTTCATCAGGCGGGCCCCGGACCCGGGGGCCAGCAACCCTCCAGTGGCCGAAACCTCGAGGGCCTGGGCCTCGGTGATCGCCCGGGCCCGGCGGAAGATGTCGATCAGGTGGTGGCCCGGACCCAGGTGGGCGAAGTAGATCCGACCCCGATGGAGCCAGACATGCCCGTCGGGGCCGGCTCCGACCTCGAGACAGCCGGTGCGGCCCGCATTGGCCAGGAAGCGGAGGAGGTCACCCAGGGGGAACTCCTGGAGCGACCCGGTCATCTCTTGTTCGTGGCTGAACTCGGGCGGTCCGGCCTGACGCTCACTGTTCACCCGAAGAACCTACCCGCGTTGGTCCCCCCGACCCAGAACTGGGTCCCGATCTCAAGATGGCGCCGTTACGGTCGACTGGGAAGACCAATGAGAATGCCGTCATCCGCGCCGCTGGTCTCCGGAGGATCCTCAGGGCCATGCTGAAGAACCTGAACATCGGCGCCAAGATCATGGTGCTGGTTGCCGTCCCGATACTGGCCCTGACCGTCTTCGGGGTCAGTACCGCCCTCGACAGCCGCCACCGTTCATCCAGCGCTTCCTCGGGCGCCGAGAGCATCGCTCTAGCCGACCTGGTCTCCGACGTGGCCCATCAGGTCGGGGTCGAGGCCTTCCAGTCAATGGTGGCCACCAGTGGCGACGGTGCCACCAGTGTCGCAGCGGCCGAACTACTGGAGCAGCGCCCTGTCGTCGACGCCGCCACCACTCGGCTGACCGCGCAGGCCTCGGCGCTCGCCGGGCTCACCACTACTGACCTGACCGGCCTGTTCTCCCATCTGGGGGGCATCGGCGATCTTCGCGGGTCCATCGACGACGGAACCGCTGATCCCGACCAGGTCCGAAACTTCCATCAGGATCTCGCCAACCGCTTCCAAGCCCTCGAGCGCGACCTGCTCGCCACCGCCACCGCAGACGTGGCCACCGTCTCCGACGGACCGAGCTTCCAGGCCATCACCGCCATCACAGTCGGAACCCTGGCCCTCACCGCCCTCCTCGCCTTGGTGGTGATCCGCTCGATCACCGTCCCGCTCGGTCGCCTCAGCCATGCGGCCGATGAGCTCGCCCAGCGAACCCTTCCGGCGGTGGCCGAAGGGCTCCGGACTCCCGACCGGCGGAGACACTCGACCCAGCTGACCCCGATCGACGTCGACCAGGAGGACGAGCTCGGTCAGTTGGCCTCGTCAATGGGACGGGTCCAGGAGGTTGCCGCAGAGGTCACCAAGGACCAGGCCTCGACCCTCGAGCAGGGCATCAGCGACCTGTTCGTGAACCTCGCCCGTCGCAACCAGACCCTCTTGGACCGACAGCTGACCTTCATCGACGAGCTCGAGGCCCGCGAGCAGGACCCCGACGTCCTGGCCGACCTCTTCCGCCTCGACCACCTGGCCACCCGGATGCGGCGCAACGCCGAGAACCTTCTGGTTCTGGCCGGTCTCGACAGCCCCCGACGACGGGGCGAGCCAGTCGAGATGAAGGACGTCCTGCGGGTCGCCATCGGTGAGGTCGAGGACTACAACCGGGTGAGCATCGTCGCTCTCGACCCGATCGCCGTGGACGGCAACACCGCCGTGGATATCGCCCACCTGACCGCCGAGCTCCTCGAGAACGCCACCAGCTTCTCGCCGCCGGACACGGTGGTCGAATTGATGGGCAGCCATGTCCCGGGTGGCTACGCCATTGCCATCAGTGATCACGGTGTTGGCATGAGCCCTGAGGCAGTGAACGCCGCCAACGAGACGCTCACGACACCACCCGTGATCGGGTTCGAGTTGTCCCGATCACTCGGGTTCATCGTGGTCGGACATCTGGCCAAACGACTGGGCGTCACCATCAAGATCGGTGAGGGCGCCAACGGGGGCACGGCCGCGGTGATCTCCATCCCCTCGGCCGTCCTCGGTGCTGTCGAACTGGACCCCGCTCCCCATTCGCCCACCGAAGCAGCTCCCACGCCGACCGAGCCAGTGGCGCCCCCCACCGAGCCCCAGCTCGACATGGCAATCGAACCACCCCCGCCCCCGAGCCCACCGGCCCCTGGGCCTGAGCCGGCCCCGGAGGGGTTGATCCCGGACACCTCCGAGGCTGCCCCCGCACCCCCGGTTCTGCCCCAGCTGACACCCAGCGCCACCCTCGAGGACGTCATTCCAGGTCAGCCCGACTTCGACGCCGAACTGGCCAACCTGATGCCCAAGCACCCCCAACCGCCGATCCACGACGACTCCGCCCCGACCAACCCCATCCTCACCGCTGCCGGCCTGCCCAAGCGGGTGCCACCAGCGGCCGATGACAACCCGGGGAGTCCTCGGGGCCCGGCCTCGGCCCCTTCGAAGCGGAGCCCCGAAGAGGTCCGCACCATGCTCGCCCGCTACCGGAACGGCCTCCATCACGGCCGCGGCGAGACCTTGCCCCACGGAGCCCAGCCGTGACTGGTCTGAGCGCCGAAGCCAACAACGTCAACTGGCTGGTCACGAACTTCGTCGAACGCGTACCCGGCGCTCAGGAGGCCGTCGTGGTCTCGGCCGATGGGCTACCCATCGCCATGTCGGCCGGCCTGTCACGCGAGGCTGCCGACAGGTTCTCAGCGGTGGCATCGGGCCTGATCGGCCTCGCCTATGGTGCCGCCGGGCGTTTCGGAGGCGGAGCCGTGAACGAGATCATCATCGAGATGGAGTACGCGTTCCTGTTCGTGACCGGGATCAGCGACGGCTCATCACTAGCCGTTGTCGCCGAGGCCCAGTGCGACGTAGGTCTGGTCGGCTACGAGATGGCCCTCCTCGGCGAACGAGCCGGTGAGGTCCTCACCCCCGGCCTCCGGGCCGAGCTCCAGGCGACGCTGCCCCGTTGAGGACTGAGGACCTGACCCGGTGACCCCCGACAGCCCCTTCATCAAGCGGAGGATCCGTCCTTACGCCCTGACCGGCGGCCGGACCCGCGGCGAGGTCGATCTCCCCATCGAGGCCCAGATCACCGCCACCCGGAAGGGCACCGCCTTCATCGAGCAGCTCACCGCCGAGAACCGGGCGATCGTCGGACTGGCCACCCAGCCCCTATCGATCGCCGAGATCTCCGCCCATCTCGATGTCGCCCTCGGTGTGGCCCGCGTTCTCGTGGGCGACCTGGTGGCAGCCGGCCTCGTCTATTCGACCACCGCCGAGGTCGTTGACGATCGGCCCGACCTGAACCTCCTGGAAAGGGTTCTCGATGGCCTTCAGGCACTCTGACGACCCAACCCCGGGCGGTGTCGCCCAGGTGGCGCCCATCCCGGTCAAGATGGTTGTGGCCGGCGGCTTCGGAGTTGGCAAGACCACGTTCGTCGGCTCGATCTCGGAGATAACCCCTCTGCGGACCGAAGCGGCCATGACGTCGCTGAGCGTTGGCATCGACGACATCGGCGACGCCTCGACCAAGACCACCACCACGGTGGCCATGGACTTCGGGCGACTCACCCTGGGCGACGATCTCATCCTCTACCTGTTCGGCACCCCGGGACAGGACCGGTTCCAATTCATGTGGGAAGACCTCGTGCGGGGCGCCATCGGAGCGGTCATCATGGTCGACACCAGCCGGCTCGGCGACTGCTTCCCGGCCATCGACTTCATGGAACAGCGGGGCGCACCGTTCTTGGTCGCGATCAATGCCTTCAACGGCGAGGTAGGCCACACCATCGAGGACGTCCGCGAGGCCCTTACCCTGTCGCCCGACATACCGATCGTCATCATCGACGCTCGCGATCGCGCCGCCACCCGCGACACCCTCCTCCACCTGGTCCAACACGCCATCGCCAGAACTTGAACATGGTTGCTTCCCCTCTCGGGCGCTGGGCCACCAGATGACAAGAGCTCCGGTCGAACCGAAGGGTTCTGGCGTGGGAGACTGTCGGGATGCGGGTGACGGTGGTGGTGGTGCATCGGGAGCAGGCTCGGCACTGTGTGGCCACCGTCGGGGCCTTCAGGGCCCAGGAAGGGGTCGAGGTCGATGTGATCGTCGTCGACAATGGGTCGCCCACCCCTGATCTGGAGCTGATCCGGCGTGAATGCCCGGACGTGTTCCTCCTCGAGCTCAGTTCCAACACCGGCTTCGGGCCCGCGGCCAACGCCGGTCTGGCTGCCTGGCTCGCCGGCCGCCCTGACCAGGAGTGGGTCTTCGTCTCACCCCACGACGTCAGCCCCGACCCTGACGCCCTCGCCCGTCTCATGCGAGCCGGCAACCATGCCCCCGACATCGGATTGGTGAGCGCCGACGTCGGCGACCACAGCCGCCAGGTCTTCGACCCCTACTTCGGCGGCATGACCGTGGCCCGGTCCACCCAAGCTGGCACTGCACCCGTCGAGGTCGACTATCCGCACGGGACCCTGTTCGGAGCCCGGCGGGCGTGCCTGAGCGATATCGGCCTGTTCGACGAGCGCTACTTCGCCTACTGCGAGGAGGCCGACCTCGGCGCCCGCGCCCGCGGGCAAGGCTGGCGGGTGGTACTGGCCACCGACGCCGGCGTCCGCAACCTCCATGTCTCGCCCGGCACGCCGGTGGTCGACTACCTCCAGCAACGCAACACCATCCAGCTGGTCGCCCGCCACTCGGGCCTCTACCACGCCGTGATCCGCTGGCTCATCGCGGCAGGCCAACTCGGGTGCGGCCTGATCGGCCACGACCGGCGGGGTTATGTGTTCCATCCCGGGGCCCGGCTGCGGGCCCTGCTGGACGTAGTGCGGGGGCGGACGGGTGCTCCACCGGCCAGCTTGGTCAGGGGCGGCGCTGATGGGGCGGCAGCCTGAAGCTCATGGGGGCCAGGCCGCCCATGGCGACATCGATCAGGGTTGGTCCCGGACGCTCGACGGCTTCGGCGAAGACCGCCTCGAACGAGTCGACCGAATCCACCGACGCGGCATCGAGACCCATACCTCGGGCTACTGCGGCAAAGTCAGGAGTGTGCAGATCCACACCAGTGCGGGCTTCCAACACCGCATCCTGGATGATTCGCAGAACCCCATAGCCTCCGTCGTTGAAGACACAGATCACAATCGGGAGCTGATACTCGGCGATGCTCGCCAGCTCGCCGATCAGTAGTTGGAAACCCCCGTCGCCGACCATGAGGAACGTCCGGGCCCGGGATCCGACGGCGGCGCCGAAGGCCAGGCCGATCCCGGGCCCGATGGAGCTCGACGACGGGCGCATCGAGGTTCGCGGCGCCAGGATGGGAAGGGTGCGATTGCCCCACAGGTAGTTGGGCACCGTCGAGTCACGGACGATCACCGCGTCGTCAGGCAGTAGGCGGCGGATGATCCCGCAGATGGCCTGGTGGTCGGGCCCGATCTCCTCCCGTGACCGCTCGAGATCGGCCTCGACCGATTTGGCCGCCCGGTCGAGGTATCCCGAGTCGGTGTTGCCCCCGGTGACGGCCTCACCCAGGGCGGCGAGACCCAGTTGGGCGTCGCCCACAATGCCCACCTCGGCCCGGTAGTTCAGGCCGATCATGTGCGGATCGGCGTCGAGGTGGATGATCCGGCCCGGGATGGGCAGGCGCCACACCCTGGTCGAGTAGTTCTGGAAGCGGGTCCCGACGGCCAGAACGACATCAGCCTCCTCGATGATGGGGGTCATGGCCGGCCGCTCGGTACGGGGGCCGAGGGCCAGCCGATGGGTCTCGGGAATGGCACCCCGCCCCTCGAGGGTGGTGATGACCGGCGCGTCGAGCTTCTCGGCCAGCGCGATCAGCTGGGGGGATGCGTCGGCTGAAACCACACCACCGCCCGCCCAGATGAGGGGCCGCTCGGCCCCGGACAGCAGCTCAGCCGCCTGCTCGATCAGCTCGATGTCGCTCTGGCGCCGATCAATGGGCCGGGGACCGGGAATCTCATGGTCCATCTCCAGGTACTGGTAGTCGATCGGGATCTCGACGGCACCCGAGGACGGACGTCCGGTCAGACAATCGCGCCCCACCAGGTCGACGATCGTGGGGATATCGGCCGGGCGGCGGACTGACTCGACCCGGCGGACCACCGAACCCAGCATCTCGACCTGGGTCTCGTGCTCGTGGACGAACCCCTTGCCCTTCCCATACACCGATGATTCGGTCTGGCCGGTGATCATCAGCACCGGCGAGGACCCGAACTTGGCCTCGTAGAGCCCGGGCACCGCGTTGGCGGCACCCGGTCCGGTGCTGGTGAGGGCCACGCCGAGCCGGCCGGTGGCCCGGGCGAACCCGTCGGCCGCGTGGACCGCGGCCTGTTCGTGGCGGGCCCGAACCACCTCGATACCGACGACGCGGGTGAGAGCGTCGTAGATCGGGAGATTGTGCACGCTGACGATGCCGAACACCTTGGTGACACCGAGCGCTTCGAGGGTGCGGGCGACAGCTTCGCCGCCGGTCATGTGAGCCATGGCTGCCATCTCACTCGAAATCCCCGGCCACGGCCAGGATCTTGACCTCGGTTTGCTCCTATCGAGGCCGGTCGAGGGCCTGATGGAGACCCTCTTCGTCGCCCTCGACCTCTACCGCCCCCACGATGGGGCGTCCGTAGAGGCGTCCCACCACGGCCTCGGCCTCGCCGGTCACGCGGGTGGGGGCTGTGAGCTCCGGGACGGCCCTCTCCCAGGCCACCATCCCCTCGGGACCGTTGGTGACCTCGACGGCAAGACGACCGGCAGGCGGGGAGCCATCGGGCCCGGACAGCATCCAGCCCAAGCGCTCGTCGACGATGTCGATGGCCCGCGTGGTCTCGATGGTCACTGCCTTCCCGGCCGCGAACTGGGCGTCGGTCCGGTGCACGGTGAGCTCGTTCGCCACCCGACGGGCCACCCAGCCGTCAGGGGCCGAATCGATCCAGGTCCAGTGGTCGACCACCGGGCCCCGTTCGGTCAAGAGCTCGACGAGGTCGCGGGCGCCGATCATCGTCCAGTGGAGAAGGGCATAGTCGGAGCGCCGTTCCGGGAAGACGACTCGATCCCGGTCGTCGAGCCGCCGGCTCACGATCTGATGCCAGAACTGTTCGACCTGGACCACGTGCCACAGGAGGTCGATGACGGTCCAGCCCGGACAGGTGGGTACTTCGATGTTGGGGTCGTCGGCCACCTGCACGATCCGTCCGGCCTCCCGCCGGATGGTATGGAGGTCGGCGTCCCACCCCGCCGACAGGGCGGTCATGAACGGCTCCGAGGCTCGCAGAGAACAACGATCTTGCCCACGGTGGACCGGCTGCCGAGGGCGGTCAGGGCCGCCGGTGCGTCCTCGAGGGGGTGTTCGGCGCCCACCAGTGGTTTGATCGATCCCTGCTCGTACAGGCGGCAGAGCTCATGATGGCACTCGATCACCGCGTCGGGATCATGGTCGCGATACCGGGCCCAGTGCACCCCGACGACAGAGTAGTTCTTCAGGAGTGCGTGGTTGGTGGGCGCGTCAGCGATGCGGCCCGAAGTGAACCCGATCGGCAGAATACGCCCCTCCCACGCCACGATCCGGCGGGACCGGTCGAAGGTGTCACCGCCCACCGGGTCGTAGACCACATCGACGCCTTCGCCGCCGGTGAGGTCCTTCACCATCTCGACGAAGTCGTCGGCCAGATAGTCGATGGCGACGTCAGCCCCCAGTTCGCGGCACACCTCGGTCTTGGCGGGACCGCCGGCGGTGGCGAACACGACGGCGCCCGCGCTCTTCGCCAGCTGGATGGCCGCCGAACCAACCCCACCCGCTCCGGCGTGGACCAGCACGGTCTCGCCCGGACGCAAACGGGCCCGGCGGAACAGGGCGAACCAGCTGGTCTGGTAGGTCACTGTCAGGCCCGCGGCCTCGGCGTCGGTCATGGTGTAGGGGACCGGAAACGCCTCGTGGGCATCGACCACGGTTCGGGTGGCCAGACCGCCGTGAGGCTGAGCTGGAGGGGCCACCACCCGCTCACCCATCCGGGCCTCGAGCCCGGGGGCGGTGGCGACGACCGTGCCGCACACCTCGAGGCCGGGGATGAAGGGGAGGGGAGGCTTCACCTGATACTCGCCCCGACACTGGAGGATGTCAGGGAAGTTCAGGGCGCATGCGTGTACGGTCAGGACCAATTGGCCGGCACCGGGATCGGGGTCGGGCAGGTACTCGAGCCCCAGGACCTCGGCGGGATCACCCAGTTCGTGCACTCTCCACGCTCGCATGAACTGACGCTAACCCGCTTGGACTCGATCAGCGATCCGCCCCGGCCCGGCCCGGTGCCGGTAGCGTCCTACCGTTCGTGGCACCAAGGAGCGCTCGACATGTCAGACCAGGGGATTCCCCCCGGTTGGTACCCCAACCCCGAGAACCAGGCCGAAGAACGGTACTGGGCCGGCTACGAGTGGACCGAGCACGTCCGACCCTGCGGGCATGCCGGCTACGGAACCGGACTGCGCCCCGCCGGCGACACCATCGGCCAGTCGTTCAGGTTGATGGGGGCCCACTGGCGGGCCTACGGCGCGGTGCTCATAGTGGCCGGGCTCCCACTGATCTTGGTGTCGGGGGTGCTGGTCGCCATCCTCTACAACTCGGCGTCAGAGGACTTCAACGACCTCATGACCGGCCAGGTGGCCCAGGAAACCGACCTCGAGACCCTCGATCTCTCGATCGACGATCCTGGGACCTTGGCGCTGTATGGCATCCCCCTCGCCCTGGTCGCCATGGTTCTGAACATGATCCTGAACACCGCCCTCTACCACCAGGCCTATTGGCAGCTGACCGGATCTCCGCCCCGACCCACCACTTCCCTTCGCCTCGGGCTGAGCCGCACTCCGAGACTCATCGGGGTCGCCCTCCAGATCATCCTGATCGTCCTGGTCATGTCGCTCGTGTTGGGCGTGCTGGCCGTAGTCAGCCCGGTATTGGCCGTCCTGGGCTTCCTCGCTCTGATCCCGGCAGCGTTCCTGGGGATGGTCGTCTTCTCATTGGCTTTCGTAGTGGCCTCGATCGGGCCCCCCCAACCCTCACTCAAGACGGGTTGGGAGCTCAGCCGTGGCAGCTTCTGGGCCATCCTGGGCCGGATCATATTGGTGTTTCTGATCTCCCTGGCCGTCGGGATCGGCACCAATCTCGCCACCCTCGGCACATCGACTCTCCCGACCGTTCTGGCCAGCTCCGTCGCAGCAGTGGCGCTCGTGATATCGCAGGCGGTGCAGACCCTGCTCTGGGTCATCGCCCTGGCCGTCATCTACCACGATCTGGGCGGACCGGTGGCGCCGGAGACCGACACCACCGACCCCGTATCCCCGCTCAGCTGACGAGGCCGGTTCGAGGGTCAGTCGACGACGATGACGCCCTGGTCGATGGCCCGATCGCCCTCGGCGTTGATGACCTCGTAGCGCACCCGGCCATCGGCAGAGCCCTCGCCGACCCGGACGCGGATGGTCGAGGGCATCAAGACCATGGCCCGGAACCGGCCACAGATGCGCCGGATTCGCGCCGGGTCGCCGTCGGCCCGGGCGTTCATCACCGCCGAGACGGCCAGGGCCATGGTGGCTGTGCCGTGGAGGATGATGTCGGGTAGGCCGGCGGCCAGAGCTACCGCCTTGTCGGTGTGGATGGGGTTCCAGATCCGGGCGCACTCGGTGTAGGTGTGAGCCGCGCCGGGCGCCACCGGCACGTCGAGCTCCTCCCCTCCGTCAAGACCGAGCCCGTCGAGGGGAGGGGCCGCCACCGGTGCCATCACAGATTCTCCCTCGAGGCCGACACCCAAATACATGCTGCCCTGGATCGTCGTCGACACCGGCTCTCCGTGTTGGTCGACGGTGGTGATCCGCATGGTCTCGTAGGTGCCAGGGCCACGCTGCTCGACCCCGACCACCTCGAGTGACGTGGTGAGCTGATCACCGGGCCGAACGAGCCGGTGAACGGTCAGATCGTGGGTGGCATGGACACCCCGACCCAGCTCGTCGTCGCTCATGGCGGGCTGGTGCAGAGCCCGGGCTGCCACGATGACGGGCCACTCGGGACACACGGGGAACAGGGGATGGGCCACGACCCCGTTGGTCGAGGTGGTGTCGAACCAGACGGGCTCGTGGTGACCCAGGCCCGCCGCGTAGGCCATGGTCCACCGCTCGTCGACGTCGTGAACCATCGACGGACCTTGCCTCCCGAGAATCGAGGCCGGAACCGGCATGATCAGTCGTCGAAGACGATGACGCTGCGAGCGACCTCGCCGGTCTTCATGGCGTCGAAGCCGGCGTTGATCTCCTCGAGTGTGATGCGAGCCGAAACCAGCTCATCGAGTTTCAACCGGCCTTGCATGTACAGGTCGATGTAGCGGGGCATGTCGACCCGGAAACGGTTCGAGCCCATGTTCGAGCCCTGGATCTTCGACTCCTGCACCATCAACATGATGCCGTGGAGTTCGATGTTGACGCCCATGGGGATCATGCCCACGACAGTGGCCGTGCCCCGCTGCCCGAGCATATTGAAGGACTGTTCAGCCGTCTGCTTCATGCCGATGCACTCGAAGCTGTAGTCGACGCCACCACCCAGGAGACCATGGACCTGGGCCACCGGGTCTTCGGACGCGTTGATGACGTCGGTGGCCCCGAACTCCTTGGCGATGTCGAGCTTGGTGTCGACCATGTCGATGGCGATGATGCGTCGGGCGCCGGCGATGCGGGCTCCCTGGATGGCGTTGAGGCCAATGCCACCAGCGCCCAGCACGGCCACCGTGGAGCCCACCTCGACCCGGGCGGTGTTGAACACCGCGCCGAGTCCGGTGGTGACTCCACACCCGATGAGGGCGGCTCGGTCGAGGGGCATGTCCTTGCGGATCTTCACCACACCGTGCTCGTGCACGAGCATGTGCTCACCGAACGACGACATGTGCAGGAACTGGTCGATCCGCTCACCGTTCTGGCTGATCCGGGGGGCTTCGTCGTCGCCCCGGGCCGTCTCAGCCTTGTTGGCGCAGACCGAGAGGTGACCGGTCAGGCACGGCTCACAGTTGCCGCAGTAGACCGACAGACAGGTGATGACATGATCGCCCGGCTGGACATAGGTGACTCCGGGGCCCACGGCCTCAACCACACCGGCTGACTCGTGCCCGAGCACGGCCGGAGTCGGGGTGGGGAACTTGCCCTCCATGAAGTGGAGGTCGCTGTGACAGAGGCCGGCGGCGGCGGTCTTGAGCAGTACCTCACCGGGGCCTGGCTCGGCGAGCTCGACATCTTCGATGGTGAGCTCGCCCGGTACGTCGCGCAGAACGGCTGCCTTCATTGTGCTTCCCCTCGGGGTCAGTGGATGTCGTCAGACTAGGTCGCTGCGCATATTCGCACGGATCGAGCCCCGAGGGGAACGGGGCCCGAGGGAACCCCGGTGGGATGGCCGTTGCGCCACACCTCCCGACCCGGAGGTTGGTGGTAGCCGACAAGAGCCTCAGCTGACCCGTGCTGGAGTGGTGTTGCGCAGCCGGGGGAGAACGACGGGTGCGGACACATCATCAGCATTGTCCTCGAGGGCCGGTTCCAGGATCGGACGCCCGGGCACCGGGGCAGGGGGAGGAGGGGGAGAAGTCGCCGATCCTACGTCGGCGGCAACCACCGAACGGGCCTTCCGGGGCTCAGCCGGCGGCTCCGACAGATCGATCATGGCCGCGACCTTCGGGGCGGGTGCCGCTGGAGTCTCGATCGACGACACCGGTGCCGGCCGGGCGAGAACCGACTTGGCGGCTGTCTCCTCGGCCTGACGGGCAATCAGGGAGGTGATGTGATGAGGAGGCATGGCGTCGGCGAAGAGCTCCCCCTGTCCCAGACAGTCCCTCAAGCCGTCGAGATCCTCGACCCGGCTGGTGTCGTCGACTCCGGTGATGACGGCCGCGATGCCGAGCGTGCGGGTCAGTGACACCAGATGACTCACGATGACGTCCGCGTCTTCCTCGGCGCCGAGCCCCCAGGCCAGGTCGGGGTCGATACGGACGGCATCGATGGCCAAGGTGCGCAGGGACCGCAGGGAAGACTGATCCGATCCGAACCGGTCGAGGGCGATGGCCACCCCGACCGACTTGAGATCACGGAGCATCGACCACGAGGTCGCGAGGTCGGTGGCCATGGCTGACTCGGTGACCTCGAGGCAGAGGTCCTCAGGTCGAGCCCCCGACGCCTCGACCGAGCCCTTGACGTGCTCGGCGAAGTCGGACTGGGCCAGGAGCCGGGGAGCAACGGTGGCCATGACGGTGGGAGCCATTGATCCCAGCCGGGTCCGCCATTCGCCGGCCTGGCGGGCCGACTCCTCCACGAGCCAACGACCGACCGGGACGATGAGGCCGGTCTCGTTGAGGGCGGGGACGAACTGATCGGCCTGGACGATACCGCGCTCCGGGTGATGCCATTGGAGCTGGGTCTCGACGGCCACGACGTGGTGGGTGCCGATGTTCACGATGGGCTGGTAGTAGAGCCGGAACTCGCCCTTGTCGACGGCTTCGCCGAGACGCCGTTCCGCGGTGGCCGGGGTCAGGAGCTGGCTACCCGAGCGGTCGTGGACCTCCCAGGTGCCCGAACCGTTGGCCTTGGCCGTGTACATGGCCGCGTCGGCGTCACGGAGCACGTCCTCAGCCCGGGGACTGCGCTCATCGGTGAGCGCACAACCCACACTCACCGAGATCCGGACCAGGTCCTGGCCCATCCGGAACGGGCGTTCGATCTCGCCGATCAAGGACTGGGCGAAGCGGGAGGCGCCATCCTCGGTGCTCACGTCAGGGGCAATGACCACGAACTCGTCGCCTCCGTACCGCACGACGTGTCCGCTCTCACCCACGAACTCACCCAATCGGCTGGCGACCCGGCGCATCAGCTCATCGCCGATCTCGTGCCCGTAGGTGTCGTTGACACCCTTGAAGCCGTCGAGGTCGCAGAAGAGGACCGAGATGCGGGAGCCGGCCCGACGGGCCTCGTCTACGTAGTCGGGGAAACGGTGGGTCAGAAACCGGCGGTTGGAGAGACCGGTCAGGGGGTCATGGCGGGAGAGCCGGGCCAGTTGGGCCTTGGCCACCCGAGCCTCGCGGAAGCGCCGGTAGGACCAGACCACGAGCCCCATGGGTAGGAGCAGCATGAGGGTGAGCACACCGTTCCAGTCGACGCCGCTCAGCTGTCCGGTCACATCGCTCAGCCGATCGAACAGCCGGAAGACCATGGAGGCGCCAACCAACCCAAGCATGCCCACGACAATCCAGGCCAGCTCGCGCCCGGCTTCCTCACCAGCTTCCTCGATGTCACGATCCAGATCGTCGCTCAAACGGATGGTCATCATGGCCCCCTGGGTCATACGGCTCACCCCGGATCATCGGAGCACCCATGCCGCGCCTTGAGTCCCCTCTTCAACCGGCCCCGCCGGAGAGACGATTGTGGAGCCGGCCCGCAGGGTCATCGACCCCGGGAAGCTGGGTCTGGACGCCGTGGTCGAGCATGCCGCCCACCAGGGCCTCAACCTGGAGCCAGTCGACCGCCCGGGGCCCGGCGAGGCCCTGGTTGTACTCGGTGTCGAACACGATCACCTGATTGCCGGCCGAGCGCAGGGCCGTGATGTTGTGAGGAGCGTCATCGACGTACGCATCGGCCTCGACCTGGGGTTTCTGCCCCAGGAAACAGATGTCGCGGTAGGGGATGCCCACCGAGTCGAGCCAGTGCACGGTGTCAGCGACCGCCACGGCGTGGCCCCAGTTGCTCTGGATCCGGTGGGTGATGATACGGATCCAGACGCCGGCGTCGGACAGGCGCCACAGGGCCTCGGCGGCACCGTCGACCATGGGGAGGTCGCGAAACATCCTGTCGTCCATGACCGCCCGCCGGTGGAGGCGCTCGAAGTCGGCCCGGTCGGACACACCCCACTCCTTGTAGTCCCAGCCCAACTGGGGACCCAACGAATCGGGGGTCACACCCTTGTCGGCGGCCACCACCTCGCGGAAGCCGGCGGTGTAGTCAGCGCAGACTCCGTCGAGGTCGACGCCGAAGATGAACTCTCGATCTGGTGCACTCATCGGGGGGGGAACGGTGCCGATCAGCCAGGGATGGCGTCGAGGAACTCGAGGGCGGCGTCGATGAAGCCGAACTGCTTGGGTAGCCCGAAGTGATCGACCCCCCGCAGGGTCACCACCCGGGCGTCGGGCAGGGCGTCGGCGAGGGGTTCAGGGGGACCGGCGAAGTCCTTGTCGCCGATGACGACCAAGATGGGGATGTTCACCCCCGCCAGCTGCTCGACGGTGAAGGGCTCACGTGCCCGCTTCATACAGGCGATCAAGGCCTGGGGGTCATTGCCCGGGGTCTCGGCCAGCTCCTTGAAGTGCATGTTGACCATGTCATCGGGGTCGCCCCGACCCTCGAGCGCATCGAGGATCTCGCTGGACCGGTCAGGGCGGATCAGGTTCTCGCCCACCCCCGCCAGAACGATCCGGTTGAATCGGGACGGGTCCTGGAGGGCGAGCTCGAGCGTGATGCCCGCGCCCATGGAGTAGCCGATGGCATCGACCGGCTCATCGGGTAGCTGAGCGGCCACCAGGTTCGCCATCTCGCCGTAGGCCTCGGGGTCATGGGGCTTGTCGGCCTCGCCGTGACCCAGAAGGTCGATGCCGAGGGCCTCGCGGCGGGCGTCACCCAGCAGATCGAACCACCCAGGCTCGCGCCAGGTGCGCTCGGTGGACGTTGCGAAGCCGTGCAGAAGCAGAACCGGTGGTGCCATGTCGTTGATCCTATGACGGACCCGCGCCCCGGATCGGGAACCGGGGCTCGGTAGCCTGGCGCCATGGCCGAGGGGATCCGCATCCAGCCGGGACTGGAGATCCCCGAGCAAGAGCTCGAGTGGCGCGCCGATCCCTCGGGCGGACCCGGCGGCCAACACGCCAACCGCTCCCAGACCCGGGTCACCGTACGCTTCGACATCGAGGCCTCCACCGCCTTGACCGACAGCCAGCGCAACCGCCTCCGGTCCAAGCTGGGCTCGGCGGTCTCGATCACCTCCGACCGCACCCGATCCCAGAGCCGCAACCGCACCGATGCCGCCGACCGCCTGGCCGAACGGATCCGCGAGGCCCTCCAGCAAGACCGCCCCCGCCGCCCTACCCGCCCCTCCCGGGCGGCCAAGCGCCGCCGCCTGGACGCCAAGAAGAGGGCAGGCGATCAGAAGAAGAGCCGGGCCTGGAAGCCCGAGGATTGACCCCTCGGGGAGGCCTCCTCACTCCAAACCGAGAGCTTGCCTGGCTTCCTGGCTCATGTGGTAGCTCTCGTCGTCGTTGGGGAAGGCGCCGGACTTCACGTCGGCCACGTACTGCTTGACCGCATCAACGGCGGGGGTGCGGATGTCGGCATAGACCCGTACGAACCGGGGGAGGTGGCCGGTGTTGAGGCCCAGCATGTCGTGCATCACCAGCACCTGACCGTCGCAATGGACACCGGCTCCGATGCCGACGGTGGGGATGTCGATGGCCTGGGTGATCTCCCGCGCCACCAGGTCGGGCACTCCCTCGATGACGATCGCGAAGCAGCCGGCCTCCTGAAGGGCCTTGGCGTCTTCGACCAGGGAGCGGGCCCGGTCGATGTCGCGACCCTGGACCCGGTAGCCCCCGAAGGCCAGGGTGGACTGGGGCGTCAGGCCGATATGGCCCATGACGGGGATCTCGCAATCGAGGATGGCCTCGATCATGGG
>JAAEMS010000308.1 GCA_024225275.1 Actinomycetes bacterium | reverse complement strand
TGCGTGATCGGCTGGCCAGTGTGCGCCGAGCGATCGAGAAGCAGCAGATGGTGGTCGATCGGCGCGAGGACGTCGATGTCATCGGGATCGCCGGCGACGAGTTGGAGGCCGCGGTCCAGATCTTCTATGTCCGCAAGGGCCGGGTGGTGGGCCGCAAGGGTTTCGTGCTCGACAAGGTCGAGGAGCTGTCGGCCGGTGAGCTGGTCGAGAAGATCCTCGAGGGCGTCTACTACGACGATCCACCCATGGGCATGCCCAAGCAGGTGCTGGTGCCCGAACTGCCCACCGACGTCGAGCTCTATCAGCACTGGCTCACCGAGCATCGTGGCTCGAGGGTCGAGATCCGGGTGCCTCAGCGAGGAGACAAGCGGGCATTCCAGGAGACGGTCACCCGCAACGCCACCGAGGAATTCACCCGTCACCGGCTGAAGCGGGCGGCTGACCACAACACCAGAGCCAAGGCCCTCAATGAGCTCCAGGAAGCCCTCGATCTTCCCGAAGCTCCGTTGCGCATCGAGTGCTACGACATGTCCCATCTCCAGGGATCCGACTATGTGGGTTCGATGGTGGTCATGGAGGACGGTCTGCCCCGCAAGTCCGAGTACCGCCGGTTCAAGATCCGTGAAGTCGACCAGAACGACGACTTCGCGGCCATGGAGGAAGTGCTCACCCGACGCCTCTCGAACTATGTCGAAGACCGGGCCAAGCCGGTGGCCGAGCGGGGGAAGTTCCAGTACCCACCCCAGCTGCTGGTGGTAGACGGGGGCAAGGGCCAGCTGACCAGTGCGATGAGGGTGCTCGAGGAGCTGGGGCTCGACGAGGAGATCCCCGTCTGTTCGCTGGCCAAGCAGTTCGAGGAGATCTTCGTGCCCGGTCAATCGGAGTCGATCCGCCTGCCCCGCCAGAGCGAAGCCCTCTACCTGATGCAGCGGATCCGCGACGAGAGTCACCGCTTCGCCATCAACTACCACCGCCAGCTGCGCAACAAGCGAATGACCAAGTCAGTGCTCGACGATATCCCGGGCCTGGGGCCCACCCGAAAGAAGCGACTGGTCAAGGAGCTCGGGGGAGTGAACGCGGTACGCCGGGCTTCACTCGAGGATCTGAGCGGTCTGTCCTGGCTCCCCGATGCGGTGGCCGGAGCCGTATTCGACAAGACCCACTCGACGAGAGCAGCTAGTGGCCCATCCGGCCGAGAGGACTGAGGGAATGTCTGGGAGCACCGACCTGTGGGAAACCCACGCCGACTGGTGGCAGGAAGGTTTCACCGAGGGGCACGACCCCGAGTACACCGAGCAGATTCTGCCCATGGCGGTGGCCCAGCTCGAGGGATGCCGGCGCATCCTCGACGTGGGCACCGGCGATGGCCAGATCGCCCGGCTGGTAGATGCCGTGGGCATCGATCCCACCGAGGCCCAGATCCGGGTGGCCCGCGACCGGGGTGGCGTCTACGCCCGGGCGGGTGCCGCCCGGCTGCCCTTCGCCGACGAGAGTTTCGATGGGGTCGTGGCCTGCCTGGTCTTCGAGCACATCACCGACTACGCCGAGGCCATCGCCGAGATCGCCCGGGTGCTCGAGCCGGGTGGCCAGTTCAACTTCTTCCTCAACCACCCCCTGCTCCAGACTCCGGGCAGCGGGTGGATCGACGATCAGATTCTCGAACCGCCCGAGCAGTACTGGCGGATCGGGCCCTATCTCATCGAGGACGCCCGCGACGAAGAGGTCGAGAAGGGGATCTTCATCCCGTTCATCCACCGGCCCCTGTCGCTCTATGTCAACGCATTGGCCGACTGCGGCTTGTTGGTCACCCGGATGGACGAGCCGGCACCGCCTCCCGGGTTCTTGGCCCGGGCTCCGGAATATCCTGATGCGGCGGCGATTCCCCGCTTGCTTCACCTTCGGTGTGAGAAGGCCGAAAGGAGTGGTCGATGAACGAGTTCGTGGTGATCACGGGTATGTCGGGAGCGGGGCGTAGCCACGCGGCCAACTATCTCGAGGATCTGGGGTGGTTCGTCATCGACAATCTGCCCCCGTCGCTCATCGACAAGGTGTCGGAGCTGGTGGCCGCCCCCGGTTCGACGATCAACCAGGTGGCGCTGGTGGTGGGCACCAGCCGCTACGTCGACGAGATCCTGCCCGCCGTGGGCGCCCTGCGGAGCCATGCCGACCGGGTACGCATCCTGTTCCTCGACTGCGCCACCGACGAGCTGGTCCGCCGCTACGAGACCACCCGGCGCCGCCATCCCTTCGACGAGCGTTCGGGTGTGGGAGCGGCCATCGAGTCGGAACGAGTGGCTCTGGAACCCTTGCGGGCCGAAGCCGATGTCACCGTCGACACCTCTGATCTGAACGTGCATCAGCTGCGCGACCGCATCCGCGACTTGTTCGCCGATGACATGGATGGCGCCATGAAGGTGTCGGTTCTGTCGTTCGGGTTCAAGCACGGCATGCCTCTCGACGTCGACCTGGTATTCGACTGCCGGTTCCTGCCCAACCCCCACTGGATCGAGGAGTTGCGCCCCCGGACCGGTCTCGACGCTCCGGTTCGCGACTATGTGCTCGACCAGGATGTCACCCGACCCTTCCTGACCCGGCTGGTCGACATGCTCGTCCACCTTCTGCCGGCCTACGTGCAGGAGGGGAAGAGCTATCTGACCGTGGCGTTCGGGTGTACCGGCGGCCATCACCGCTCGGTGGCCATCTCTGAAGAGATCGCAGTCCAACTGGCCACCCGGGGCTGGAATCCCTCGATCTCCCACCGGGATATCGAGCGTTGACCGCCGTCGTCGCCCTCGGGGGCGGACACGGGCTTGCCGCCTCGCTGAGGGCTGCCCGCCGGTTTGCCACGGAGATCACCGCGGTGGTTTCGGTGGCCGACGACGGCGGGTCGAGTGGCCGGCTGCGTCGCCAGCTCGGCCTGGCCGCGGTGGGAGATCTCCGGCGCTGCATCGGCGCTCTGGCCGGTGACTCCCTGCTGGCTCAGAGCCTCGAGCACCGCTTCGAAGGGGGCGACCTCGACGGCCACGCGGCGGGCAACCTGCTGCTGGCCGGCCTGGTAGAGACCGCCGACGATCTGGTGGCAGGGGTCGAGGAGGCGTGCCGGCTGGCCGAGACGGTTGGCCCGGTGCTGCCCGCCACCACTGGGGCCATCGACCTGGCGGCCCACACGCCCGATGGCCTCGTCACCGGCCAGGTGGCGGTGGCCCAACAGGAGGGCGTCATCGACCGTCTGGTCACCGATCCCTCCGATCCGCCGGTACTTCCCGACGTGACCAAGGCCATCGAGGAGGCCGACCTCGTGCTCATGGGGCCGGGTTCGCTCTACACATCGGTGTTGGCCGTGGCCACCATTCCCGCCGTTCTCGAAGCCCTGCGGGCCACCGAAGCCCGTCGGGTCCTGATCTCGAACCTCACGCCCGACACGTTCGAGACCCGCGGCTACAGCGTTGACCGGCATGTCACCAGCGTTCTGGCCCACCAGGTCCCGGTCGATGTGGTGCTGTGCCCACCCGATGCGGCGCCACGGCAGAGCCCGGTTCCGGTGGCCCTCCACGAGATCTCTGGCCCTGGCGTTCCGGGCCATGATGCGGTACTTCTGGCAGAGGCCCTACAGGCCTTCAAGTAACTGGACGCCAGGGTGCGCGCGGATCGTGATCCTGAGCGGTAGAACAGAGTCAGATCTCTGATCCCAAGACATTTCCTCACAACGAAGTAGGAGACAGACATGACCGTCCGCGTCGGTATCAACGGATTTGGCCGCATTGGCCGGAATTTCTTCCGAGCTGCCAAGAAGCAGGGCGCCGACTTCGACTTCGTCGCGGTGAACGACCTGGGCAACCTCGAGACCATGGCCCACCTGCTCAAGTACGACTCGGTGATGGGCAACTTCGACGCCGATGTCGCGGTGGGCGATGGTGGCCTCGATGTCGGTGGTGACATGCTCAAGGTTCTCTCCGAGCGCAACCCGGGCGATCTGCCCTGGGGCGACCTGGGCGTCGACGTGGTGGTCGAGTCCACCGGGTTCTTCACCTCCAAGGACACCGCTTCGGCTCACCTCGACGCTGGTGCCCCCCTCGTGGTCGTGTCGGCTCCCTGTGGTGGTGCCGACAAGACCTTCGTGGTTGGCGTGAACGACGGCGACTTCGATCCGGCCACCGACAAGGTCGTGTCCAACGCCTCGTGCACCACCAACTGTTTCGTGCCGATGGTGAAGGTCCTCGACGATGCCTTCGGTGTCGAAAAGGGGCTCATGACCACGGTCCACGCCTACACCGGCGACCAGGCCCTGGTCGACGGCCCCCACAGCGACCTTCGTCGGGCCCGCGGTGCTGCGGTGAACATCATCCCCACCTCTACCGGGGCCGCTCGGGCTACTGGCCTGGTTCTCCAGGCCATGCAGGGCAAGCTCGACGGCACCTCGCTGCGGGTCCCCATCCCTGACGGCTCGATCACTGACTTCACTGCGGTGCTCAATGGTGAGCCCAGCGTCGAAGAGATCAATGCCGCCTTCGCCGCCGCCGCCTCCGCTGGCCCCATGGCCGGCGTCCTCGACTACACCGAGGCCCCCATCGTCTCGGCCGACATCGTCGGCTCGCCGGCCAGCTGTACCATCGACGCCGGCCTCACCATGGGCATGGGCAACCTGGTCAAGATCAGTGGCTGGTACGACAACGAGTGGGGCTACTCGAACCGCCTCGTCGACCTCTGCGCCATCATCGCCGGCTGAGCGATGTCCATTCCCCAGCTCGAGGATCTCGGTGATCTCGACGGAAAGTCGGTACTGGTTCGCGCTGACTTCAATGTGCCGCTGAGCAAGGGCGAGATCACCGACGACCTCCGCATCCGGGCCGCTCTGCCGACCCTGGACTGGCTTCAGAAGCAGGGGGCCAAGGTCACCGCGTGCAGCCATCTGGGCCGCCCCAAGGGCACCCCCGATCCCCAGTACGCCATGGACCCGGTGCGGGCCCGGCTGGCCGAGGTGGCACCCGGGGTCGATCTGCTCGAGAACCTGCGTTTCGATGGGGGCGAGACCGGCAACGATCCTGCCTTCGTGGCCAAGCTCATCGAGGGCCACGACGCCTACGTGAACGACGCCTTCGGGGCCAGCCACCGGGCTCACGCTTCCATCGTGGGGCCTCCCCAGCATCTGCGGTCGGCGGCCGGTCGGCTCCTGGCCAAGGAGGTCGAAGTGTTGGGTGGCCTGCGCTCCAGTCCCCGCCGGCCGTTCGTGGCCATCCTGGGTGGCTCGAAGGTCAGCGACAAGCTCGGGGTCATCGAGTCGATGCGCAGCGTGGTCGACTCATTCATCATCGGTGGCGGGATGTGTTTCACGTTCCTGGCTGCTCAGGGCAACCAGATCGGCGATTCCCTGTTCGAAGAGGACATGGTCGAGGTGTGCAAGGAGCTGCTGGCCAGCGACACCGTCATCCATCTTCCTTACGACCTCACCGCCATGAAGGGCGGCAAGCTCATGGACCCCTCAGCGGGGGGAGAGGTGCGCCAAGCCGGCACCAGCCTCCCCGAGGGTTGGATGGGGCTCGATATCGGCCCCGGCAGCGCAGCCCTGTTCACCGACGTCATCCTCGACGCCGGCACCGTGCTCTGGAACGGCCCCATGGGGGTCTTCGAAGATCCCCGCTTCGAGGCCGGCACTCGCACTGTCGCCCACGCTGTGGCCGACGCGCGTGGGTTCACGGTGGTGGGTGGGGGCGACAGTGCCGCCGCCGTCAAGCAGTTCGGTCTCGATTCCGACGTCGACCATGTGTCGACCGGGGGTGGGGCTTCGTTGGAGTTGTTGGAGAAGGGTGACCTGCCGGGCCTCGAGGCCCTGCGGGCTGCGCCGAACGCGGCCTAGCCGTACCAAAGGGAGATCTACCGATGGCTGATCGCAGACCGCTCATCAGCGGCAACTGGAAGATGCATCACGACCATTTCGAGGCCATCCGGACCCTCCAGAAGCTGGCGTATCGACTTACGAACGAGGACGCCGAGCTGGTCGACGCGTCGGTGCACCCTCCGTTCATCGACATTCGGCCCCTCCAGATCGTCATCGAGACCGACGACTTGCCCATCGCCCTCGGTGCCCAGAACTGCCACTGGGAGGACAAGGGCGCATTCACCGGCGAGGTGGCGCCGCCCATGCTCGCCAAGATGCACGTGAGCTACATCATCTGTGGTCATAGCGAGCGGCGCGAACTGTTCGGCGAGACCGACGATGACGTGAATCGCAAGGTCAAGGCCATCCTCAAGCATGAGATGACCCCCATCTTGTGCTGTGGCGAGACCCTCGAAGAGCGCGAGGCCGGCGAGGCCGAGGCCAAGGTGGAACGCCAGGTGCGGGCCGGGCTCGACAAGGTCAAGGGCGACCAGGTGGCCGGCATGGTCATCGCCTACGAGCCCATCTGGGCCATCGGTACCGGCCGCACGGCTTCGTCTGACGACGCCCAGGCCATGTGCGGGACGGTGCGCCGGGTGGTGGCCGACGCCCACGGCGCCGATGCCGCGGCCGGGGTGCGCGTCCAGTACGGCGGGTCGGTGAAGCCCACCAACATCAAAGAGCTCATGACGATGCCCGACATCGACGGTGCTCTGGTGGGCGGGGCCAGCCTCGACCCCGACGACTTTGCCCGCATCATCCAGTTCCGGCTCCAGCCCTGACCAGCCAATGACCGGGAAGGCCGACCCGCTGTTCCTGGACACCCTCGACCAGGCGGCGACTCGCGACGATTTCGCCGTGGACCTTGACACCGATATCTGATCGGCCGCTGCTACCCTCGACGTCGTGCTAACGGTGCTCGTCGTCATCATCCACGTTCTGGTGTCGCTGACCCTCGTGTTCCTGGTGCTGCTCCACAGCGGCAAGGGCGGGGGTCTCTCCGACATGTTCGGTGGCGGTTTGGGCGCGTCAGCAGCCGGTTCCACATCGGTTGAGAAGAACCTTGACCGCATCACCATCGTGGCCAGCCTCATCTTCGCCTTCACCACCATGGGCCTCGTCTTCATGCTCGACTGAGCGGGATGCCGTTCGTCGATCTCAGTCATGTCATCACCGGCCTGGCCCTCGAACGGGTGGCTGATGTCCCGGCCCTCTGTTTCGATCGCCGTGGTGAGCGCCGCATCGAGCTCTCGGCGGACGAGCTCACCGGTGCCACCGGGCACGCCGTGCTTGTGCACACGGGCCACTCTGCCAATTGGGGAACCGACCGGTACGTGCAGGATCACCCGTTCCTGACCGGGGCCACCGCTGAGCGTCTGGTCGAGGCCGGGGTTGCCTGCGTGGGGATCGACTCGCTGAACATCGATTCCACCGAGGGCGGCGAGCGGCCCGTCCACTCGATCCTGCTCGGGGCCGAGATACCGATTGTCGAGCACCTCACCGGCCTCGAGCGGTTGCCGGCCGCCGGATTCCGGTTCAACGCCGTCCCGCCGAAGATCGAAGGAGCGGGAACGTTCACAGTGAGGGCATTCGCCGCCACCGACTGAGACGGGCGCCAACCCTTCCGCCGCCGCCGGTTCAGCCGATAGAGAGGCAATGATCCGTGTTGTGCAGGGCCTCGGTGTCATGCTCGTGCTTCTCCTGGCCGTCGCGTCCTGCGCGACCGGCAAGCGACCCATCGTGGTCGAAGAGGGATCGCCCGAGCACCTGGCCTATGTGGCCGAAGCTGAGACGCCGGTAGCCGGGGGAGTGATGCGAGCGGCGCTCCTTCGGCCCCACACGGTCGACCCGGCCGCCATCGCCCTGGACCACCCCGGCGCCGTCATCCTGTCGGACCTCCTTTTCGACGGCCTCACCCAGGTCACCGCCGAGGGTGAGGTCGTGGGCGGCCTGGCAAGTCGGTGGGACCCTTCCGAGGACTTCACCGTCTGGACCTTCAGCCTCGACGACGAGGCCAGCTTCCACGACGGCACACCGGTCACGGCCGATCTCGTCGTGGCGTCCCTGGAGAGGCTGGCGACCTCCGAGTCTGGGGCGGCGTCGACTCTTGATCCCTATTCGCTCGAGGTGGTCGACGCTGGAACCGTGCGGGTCAGCTCTGAGTCGCCTGACGCACTTGTACCTCTGGTGTTCTCTGGCGTGGCCTACGGCATCGTGCCGGCCGACTTCGATGAGGAGACGCTGGTGGGCTCGGGGCCGTTCCGCGCTGTGTCTGTCGACGGCCCCCGTTGGCGGCTCGACGGCGTGGTGGGCCACACCTGGATTGAAGGCGTTGAAGCCATCCTGGTCGACGAACCCGGGACCGCGTTGGATCTGTTCGTCAGTGACACCCTTGACCTGGCCGTAGTGCCGTCCGGATCAGCCTCCCGGGCGTTCGAGGCCGGCGTGGTGCACCAGCGGGCATCATCGATGGTCGCATTCGCCGACTCGGACGAGGTTGGGGAAGAGCCCCTCCTGGCTGGCCTCGACGTCGCGGTACGGCCGTGGTCGAGCCTGATCCCTCGGACGCTGGTCGGTGAGGTTCCGTGCTTGGACTGCGAAACGCCCGCCCCGGCGATGGCGGCCACCCAGCTGTGGGTTGCCCCTTACCCTTCGCCAGCGCCTCTTTTCGAGCAACTGGCCTTGACCGATGACGGGCCACTCGAGCGCCTTCTCGCCCTGGCCCGGGGCGAGCCCGATCCTGTAGCTCGCGCCGAGTTGTTCGCCCGGGCTGATGAGGTCGTCCAGGAGTCCGGAGTGGCCGCACCGGTCGCCGATGGACTCCATACCCTGGTGGTCAGCGAGCGGGTGCAGGGTCTGGCTGTTCGGGCCGACGGTTCACTCGATGCGGCCGCCATCTGGCTCGGAACCTGACCAACGATACGGCTGTGTAGGTATCGGAGTGAGCGGCTACAGTGATGCTCCGCTGTCGAGCAATCGGCAGGCCACGTCGGAGTGGCGGAATTGGCAGACGCGCTAGCTTGAGGGGCTAGTGTCCGCAAGGACGTGGGGGTTCAAGTCCCCCCTCCGACACGTACGGAACTCCACACCTCCGGATCCGGAGATGCGTGGAGTTTCGCCATTTTTCGGCTGTGGTCGTAGGTGATGGAGAGCTGGGCGGCTTCGTAGACGCGGCGGCGGTCTTCGGTGCTGGCGGATTGCAGGATGGCGACGATGCCTTGCATGCGTTCGACGAGTTCGCGGATCTCGTTGGCGGTCATGCCTTCGCCGGTGGTCATTTTGCGGAGCCTGAGTTCGGCGGCTTTGCGGCGGTCGACTGTCTCTGCGATCCAGCCGGCTACGGCTTCGTTGGGTGCCGTCTTGAGCGCTGCCCGGTAGTTGGCGAGCTCGGTGTCGCATTCCTTGATGACTCGGCGGGCTTCGAGTTCGTCGGTGGTGGCTTGCGGGGTCTGTTGTGAGCGTTCGAGGGTCATGGCGGTTGCCTCGATGTTGTCGGCCGAAAAGAGTTCGCTGAGCCAGTTGTCGACGATGGGTAGCAGGTGTTCTTCTCTGACGCTGAGGGAGCGGGGGTGGTCGGCGGCGGGGTAGTCGTTCTTGATGACGCATCGGTAGTGGAGGTTGCGTCGGAGCTGGTTGCCTTGCATCTTCCGGTTGCAGATCGAGCAGTGGACCATGCCCTTGAGCAGGTACGGGTTGGGTGTGCGCCGGTTGCCGGTGGTGGGTCGGGATGCGGACGCGATGATGTCTTGGGCCTGTTCGAACAGGGCGGTGGTAATGAGAGCGGTGTGGGTGGGTTCGGTGCTGTGGATCCAGTCGGCTTGGTCGTTCCAGCGCAGTTTGGAGGTGTGGCCGAGGGCGACGTTGTGTTCGTCGAGAAGTACTTCGTCGCGGCGTTGCTTGGCCCAGGTTTCGTGGCCGGTGTAGCGGGCGTTCTGCAGGATGGCCTTGATGGCGGATTTGGCCCACACGCCACCGGATGAGGCGCGGTGGCGGTTGCGTTCGGGGTCGTGGGCTGAGGGGGAAGGGATGCCGTCCTCGGTGAGGTCTCGGGCGAGGCTGGCGTAGCCGGCACCGGCGACGAACTGTTCGAAGATTCGTCGCACGATTGGTGCGGTGACGGGGTCGGGTTCGAGGCGGTGGAGTCGTTGGCCGACGCGTGCCTTTTCGGGGTTGGGGTGGGGGCCGGCGTCGGCGAGTTGGTAGCCGTAGGGTGGGCGTCCGCCGAGGAAGCGGCCGTCGCGAGCTTGGACTTTCATGGCGGTGCGGACTCGGGTGCGGATGCGGTTGCGTTCGCCTTTGCTCATGCCGCCGAAGAGGGTCATGACGAGGTCGTGGGCTTCTGAGTCGGGATCGATGCGGCCACCGATTTCGGGCACCCAGAACTCGACGCCGTGATGAACGAAGAGCGGGAAGGTGAGGCCGAACTGGTTGCCGCTGAAGGCCCGGTGGGGTTCGCCGATGACGACGGCGTCGAACCCTCGCTGCGGGTCGGACAGGGCGGCGAGGAGGCGGGAGGCTTCGGGGCGGCGTTGCCATGGGAGTGAGCGGGATTGTCCGATGTCGAAGTACTCGGCGACGATTTCGCCATCGACGGGGGCGATGAGGTCGTTGGCTCGGTTGAGTTGCCAGGCCTGGCTCGAGGTGGGGTCTTGGCGGTCCTCGGTGCTGACTCTGCCGTAGAACGCGAATGCCTTCATGGTCACGACGCTATTCCATCGCTGTGACGCGAGTCCTCGGGGTTGGCCGATTCGTTCCGTCGGGCGCGGTCGGTGTTGACGATCAGGGTGAGCAGCGCTGAGGCGAGGGCGGGGGTGAGCACGGGCGGATCGTCGGGTGTGGCACCGATGAGGGGCGGCGCGATCGAGGGGGTGGGGTCGGTGCTCACATCGTCCGCCTGAGGACCAGCTCACGGCGTCGAGGGTTGTCGAACTCGTGGATGGCCTGCTTCGCGTCAGCCCAGATCTCGACGTTGATCTTGGGCTTGGGGCCGATGGCGGCGGCGATCCGGCCTTTGCCGATGGGGCCGGCGGCTGGTGTGCGGCCGGTGTAGTGCCGGTACTTCTCGATGGCTCGTGCGGTGCGGGTCCAGGTTTCGAGCTTGTCGCGCTGTTTCGGTCGGGGGCCGACGACGTTGAGGAGGTAGCCGGCGGGGTGGTCGAGGGCGTGGTCGATGCGCCGGTTGACCGAGCGGCGCAGGGTGACGATCATTGCCTGGTGGGGTCGTCGGTCGAGCTGGTCGGTGCGCTCGGCGGCGAGTCGGCGTTCGATTCGTCGGACCTGGATCTCGAGCTTCCGAGCGTTCGCCTGGGCGGTGTCGAGCCCTGAGGTGGCGCGGTCGATGGCGTCGGGGTCGGGGCGTCGCCACGGCTTCGTTCTCGTGGTCTTGGCCTTGTCGAGTCGTGCTTCGGCGTCGGTGACTCGGGCGAGGGCTTCGCGATGTTCGCTCCGAGCGCGGTCGAGCTCGGACTTGGTGAGCCACATCGCCGGTGCGCGCTCGTCGGGCAGCTGGCGGTCGGCGGCGCGCCAACGCTCGATCAGCTCGCCGAGAGGGAGCCGGTCGATGAATCGTTCATGCGCGGCGTCGACGGCGGCCTGAACTCGTTCGTAGTGGGCCGAGCGTGAGCGGCTTCGGCCGGCGACGGGGTTGGAGACCGATCCGTCGAGGGTGACCTCGGGTTCTTGCCATCGAGCGCGGTAGATGGCGGCGTCGCCGACGGCTCGGTCCCAGATGTCGCGGTCAGGTCCTCGTGGTGGTCGGGGGCCGAGGGCGGCGACGGTGATCCGGTCGGGGTTGTTGATCGCGGCTGCCGCGATGCGCTGTTGGGCGAGGGCTCGGGCGCGTCCTTCGGCGAGTTCGTGGAACGGGCGGCCGGCGTCGCGTGCGATCTGGGCGGCGTCGGGGTCGAGGAGGGTGGCGAGGTCGGTGCTGCGTTGCTTGTTGAGTGACTGGGCGAGGGCTTCGGTGGCGGAGCGCTTGTCGGCCAGGACGGGGAGTTCGGGGACGTCTCGGACCTTGGCGGGGTCGATGGTGTAGGTGCGTTGGTCGTTGCGTCCTCGGGTGAGGGCGACGTACATGCCTTCGGTGTTGACCGCGTCGGGGGCGGCGAGGTTGCGGCCGGTGTCATACGTCTGGCCCTCGGCTTTGTAGGAGGTGACGGCGTAGGCCGGTGCGACGCCGCCACCTCTTCCGGTGCCGACCTCGTTGGCCACGAAGTCGTGGGGGACCTCGATGCGGCCGAGGTCGTCGAAGTTCACCACCAGCGTCGGCTGGCTGCGGGTGCCGCCGAACCCGGTGATGGTGCCTTGTGACCCGTTGATCAGGTGCTGGCGGTGGCTGCCGCCGTCGGGACGGAGGTCACGGTTCGCGGTCTGGGCCACGATCCGGTCGCCGATGTGGAACTCGGCGTCCCCGATCGCCACTGGTTCGCCGAGCTGCCCTGATGCCCGCAGCAGGGTCTGGGCTCGCTGGTTGAGGGCGTGCCGGTCGTGGTTGCGTTCGGCGATCATCTGTGAGGGGGCGGCTTGGCCGTTGAGGTGGCGTTCGTGGTCGACGAACCAGTCGGCGGCCATCTGATCGAGGAGGTCGTCCCAGGTCGCTGCGGTGACGATGCGGCCGTCGTCGTCGAGGCGGCGCATTGCCTGGTCGATGAGGCCGTTGCGGTAGGTGTCGAGGGCGAGGCGGACCTCGGCCATCTCGGGGCCGGTCTGGCGGCGGTTGGTGTCGAGGACCGGGGTGCGGTGGGCGAAGGTCTCGGTGAGGTGCTTCCACAGACCTCCGGCCTCGACCGAGCGATGCTGGTGGGGGTCGCCGATTGTGCGGACGGTGGCGCCGGTGGTCTGGGCGTGGCGGTAGAGCCGGTCGAGCTGCCGGTTCCCGATCGTGGAGGCTTCGTCGACCACGATCACCGTCCGCCCGTCGAGCACCGAGGACGGGTCGGTGTGATCGAGGCGGGTCAGGAGCGCCTCGACGGTCACGGCTTGGAAGCCGGTCTCGGAGTGGAGCTTGCGTGCCGCCTCACCGAACGGTGCCGCTCCGAGCACCGTGTAGCCGGCCCGCTGCCACGCATCGGCCGCCGCTCGCAGCGCCGTGGTCTTGCCGGCACCCGCTCGACCGACGACCGCCTGGAACTGATCGCCTGACGTGCACACCGCCCGCACCATCGCCGCCTGGTCGACACCCAGCTCGACGGCGGCGCCGCTGATCGCCGCCTCGACCCGATGCGGCTCGACGATCCCGAAGCCCGAGACCATGGTGTCGCCGTGGGCGTGGATCGTGCGCTGCTCGATCGTGAGTATCTCCGGGGTGGAGTAGCGCTGCTCATCCGGAGTGATCGACACGGTGGCACGGCCTCGGCCGATGGTCTCGCCGCGATGCCGGTCGGTCTGCAGCGGCACGACCGCATCAGTGGCCAGCCAGTGATCGGCGAGGTCGACAATCTGGGCCGCAGTGAGCCGATCCTGGGCGAACGTGGCGATTGACTGCACGACCCTGCGCCGATCGAAGACCGCTTCCTGTTCGGTCACGCCCTCGGGTGATGCGAGATGAGCGAACAGCCGCCGGGTGTCGCGGTCGAACCAAGGCCAGAGGTGGCGCCGGCCCTTGAGGTCGGCAACGGCCGCCTCGTCGAACCCGACGCCGTCGAGCACGGTCTTCCAACGCTCGTGCAGCTCGGCGGCATCGACGCTGCGGTCCTTGCCGGGACGAGTGGCCAGCGCGGCGGTCTGCCGTGCTGCGGGGCTGTCGTAGCCCATCTCCTCGGCCAGGTTGAGCACGGCCTTGCGTCGAGACGACACTGCGAGGACCGCAGCTCGGTCGATGCCTGCGAGGTCGGCGATCCCGTTGTGGACTGGACCCCACTCGACCCCGAGCCGGGCCGTGAGCTGCGCCCTGAGTTCGGCCGCCGCCAGGTAGCCGGCCGTGGTGGCATGCGCGAACAGGCCCCGAGCATCGACGGCCCGATGCCGACGGCTCGATCCGACGGCGAGGTTCGCGATCACGACGTGCTCGTGGAGCTGAGGCTCGAGCGCCCGGTTCGTGAAATGCCGGTACGAGGCGGCGACCATTCCCGACGCCATCTCCCGGCCGCGACCGCTGCGGACGTGGAACCCCCCGGCCGCCAGGTAGCCCATCCCGGCGGAGATCGCCGCCTCGAACGACGCTTCGACCGCTCGCCGATCGCCCTCGCTGCCCCGGGCGTAGAGCATCGACACCGACTTCGGCGCCGACCACGTCACGTCGTAGCCCAACACCACCCGCGCCGGCTGACGGCTCTCGGCGAACCGCTCGACCTCCTCCCGCTCGAACCGCCACCAACCATCGGCGCCCTTCGACCCGTCGAGGAAGGCAGCCGGCAGATCCGGGCCCGGCATCCGCGAACGCTCTGCCGCTTCCTGCTCGGCCCGCACCGCCGCGGTGCGAGTTGCGATGCGTCGGATGTAGGACGCATCGACACCGACGAGCTCGGCTGCGTTCGACACAGTCAGCGTGCGCTGATTCCGTCGACGCCACGAAGCAGGATCGTGCTCGGCGCGGCGGTTCGAGCCCTGCGCCGACACCAACGACTCGCCCGTAGCCGGATGCCGACCGTGGAGCACCCGAGCAAACGCCTCGGCATCGACCGACTGACCGAGCCCGAACGCAGCAGCGCCGTCGCCCCGCCAGACCCCGGGCCGCTCGGCGGAGTCGGCGAAGTACCCGACCGGACCCCGATCACCCTCCAGCTCGAGGGCTTGCGGCCGAGACCCCGGGGCCGACCGCCGACTGTCGGTCCCTTCGAGGTACTCGACGACCTGCGCCACGGCGCGACCGACGTCGCCCGAGGTCGATCCCAGGGTGGTCACGCTCACGATCATTGGTAGGCAGTTCTTTCCCGCATGCCCCCTATCTGTGGCCCTCCACTTCGGGCGATTGGGACAAGAAGGGGTCGAATGACTCAGAGAATCTGCGGTTGGAGTGCACCCCGATCGCACGCAAACGCGCCGCCTACGATCTGGAGATGTCAGAAGATCTGCCGGTGTTCAGGTACCACTCCGACCCTGTCAGCACGGGTTCGGTGGTGCGCGAGGACACCACGTGCGACCTCTGCCGCCTGGAGCGGGGTTGGCGGTACGCCGGTCCGGCGTATGGCCGGAAACGCGCACCCGCGTCGATCTGTCCCTGGTGCGTCGCCGACGGATCGGCCGCCGAGATCTTCGACCTCGTGTTCGTCGACACCCACGGCTCCGGTGGCGTGGCCCCAGGCGTCGTGGACGAGCTGACCAAGCGGACACCGGGCTACACCGCTTGGCAGCAAGAGGAGTGGTGTTTCCACTGCAGCGACGCATGCGACTATCTCGGCCCCGTGGGGAGCAGCGAGCTGCGCGACCTGCCAGAAGAAGCGTCGTCAGCCGTGCAAGGGGTGCTGGCCGACTGGGCCCAGTCTGACGAAGAGCGGATCACTCTGTTCGAGATGCTGCGTCGCGACGGAGACCTGACGGCGTACTTGTTCCGCTGCCTTCACTGCGGTGAGTTTCGTGCTCGCTGTGACTCCGCGTAACCGTCGAGGTTCAGCCACGCGGGCAACCCGAAGCGAAGCGCAGGGGCGGCAGCCGGGAGGCGTGCGTTGGCTGACACCCACCTCGAGCAGAGGAGTCCGCTTGACATCGGGAGGGACGATGGTCGTGCGGATCAGTCTGCGACGACGCGGTAGAGGTGCCGATAGTGGTCGGCTTCAGTCAGCCGATCGAGGGCAACGAAGGCCGGATAAACGGGCCTGATGACGCCATCGCGTGAGTACGAGGCCGTGTAGTAGCAGTGGTGGTAGCTCGTCGCCCGCTGGCGCACGAGTTCGATGAAGTCGTAGTTGTTGGCGGCGAAGTGGTGGTAGGCGCGTCGGTGCCAGGATCCCCCCTCGCCGTGACGTCTGAGGGCGATTTCGACGTCTTCGACGACCTCCACGACGTAATCGCCGAGCGCTGCGACGACGTACGGCACGACCCAGTGTTCCTCGGCCTCGACGAGTCGCTTGAGATGACGCTGCCGGACGTAGCCGTCGTGGCTGCGGCTGTACCAAGCATCTGCAAGCAGGCGCAAACGATCCGGAAGGGCCCGATCTTCGTTGGCCGACAGCGGCCGGTTGTAGATACGGCCGGGGATCTCGATGACCTTCGCAGGTTCCCAGGGGGAAGGGAATGGCCCGTAGTGAGCGAGCATCGAACCGACGGGGGCGAGGTCGGAGCGAGGAAGCCGGTCCAGCAATGACCGATAGTCGTCTTCCAACTCAGGCCCGACCGGGGAGGGCGACAGACCGTTCGTCCGGACCCATTCGGCAAGCCCGACCCATCGGTATCTGGATCGCGGGCTGTAGGAGACTCGATCGAGCCAGGAGCGATGGCCGAACCAGTCCCACTCGTCGGCGTTCGGCTGGCGAATGCCGTGGGCCTTGGCGACTCGACGCTCGTCGTCCCAGAGCGCTCGATGCTGCAGGTGGTGTGCGCGGGACTGGCGGAGCAGTTGTGCTGCTTCAACGATCTGCGCTTCGGTCCAGGCGTCAGGATCGGCCACACCGACCGCGGTCTCGAGGTTCGCGAACGTGGCATTGAATCCACTTGGGGAGAACCGCTCAACGGCCCCTCGGAGAGCCACGAAGCGGCGCGTGAGGGGTAGCTGGTCGTCTAGTGCTTTGCGGATCTGCGTGTTGAACCCCACGGCTGAGGAAGGTAGCTGGTCGTTGTCCGCTGGTCGTCGGGTTTGACCGCCTGCCGGGCCTGAGAACCGGCGGGCGGCATGTCGGGCATTCCAACCCGCCGGCGACATGCAGCGGAAACTCGCCCCAGGCCTATCGAAGAACGTCTATGTGCGGCTCGGCCAGTGCGCGACGCGCCCCGTCGAGGCTGCCGTCCCAGGGGCCATGGACCCGACCGCCGAGCTGAAGGGCAAGCATCGGTCGGGGGGACTCGTCGTCCCAGGGCTGGCGTTCGATCAGCACCAGCTCGAGACCGGAGCCGAGAGTGTTGCGGAGCTCGTCGGGCGCGGGTTCGGTGCCGACAACGAGGTGATCGGGTGAGAGATCCCGCGGCTGCTCGATGAAATCGCCGAGCAGAACGGCGTCGATGTACTCCCGGGGCGGCAGGTAGTGGTGCGCCTCGACGTAGTGGGCGACCAGGGTCGGCGCGACGTACACCGTTCCGTCGGCCCCTCGGACCCGAAACTCGCCGTTGCCCCAGAGCGCCCGCCCATCAGCGCGAAGCGGCTTCATCGGCCCGTCACAGAAGCTGCACGTGTGGATCCCCATCCAATACTCATGCCCGCTTCGGAGGTGTCCCGCAGCGAAGGTCAGCCTGTCGATCACGAGTCGGCGGACTCGCTTGGGTTCGACGAGCCCGGTCGTTTCGATCTCGTCGCCGTCGAGCCAGCCGACCGCGACTTCGCCCTCGACCACAGGTGTCCCGTAGGTGAAAGGCGTAAGGTCCGGGATTCTCATCGGGTGGCCCTCGTGATTGCGTTGGCGAGCCACGCAGCGAGCTCTCGGGTTCCGGACGTGGTGGGTAGCCACGGCGTCGCCTTCACCCACTTGGCGGCGCTCGGAGTGATCCATACGACGACCGATGGGAGACCAGCGTGGGTGTGGATGCATGCGACCTCGCTCGGGCGCACCTCGACCTGGACGAGGCGCTGGGCTTCGGCGGGATCCGTGCCGAGAGCGGCTGCGACCTCCTCCCACAGGATCGATGCAAGTTCGGGTGACCACTCATCGATGGCGATGCCCGGCCCCACGAGCCGGTAGCTGCCGGGTGTGCGATCCGGTCTCCGCCATTCGCCGACCAGAGCCGCTCGGACGAATGTGTCGGGAGGTCGGTAGTCGTGCGCCTCGACGTAGTGGACGACCAGGTTCGGGGCGACGTGGCGAATCCCGTCGGCGTCCTCCACCTCGATCTGCGCGTGGCCAAGCTTCATCTGCCCGCCAGCGAAACTCGCCGCAGGTTGGTTACCAGGCTCGCGGTCGGAGGGACGTGTGCAGGTACCAAGTTCGCAGAAGTGGTAGCCGCGGTAGGCGTCGACGGAGCGATTGACGGCGGCCCACTTGAGGGCCGACACGAATCTGTCGTGAACGATCTTGGGTCCGGCCGCGCCACGGTTGAACGGTTCGGCCGAATCGAGCCAGCCGACAGCGAGACGATTCGGCTCGGGCTCGCACCCGTAGGTGTAGGGAGCGAGGTCATCAATCCACATGGCGCGTGCTCCTCACGGCTTCCATTGTCTCAGCATGCGACAAAGAAGCGGGGATGAGGGTCGCCCGGCGTACGCCAGCGGCGCACGAAGAGAGGGGGCCAGTATCTCTCCGTCGATCTCGCGGGATCTCGCGGTCGACCTCAGTATCGGACATCCGCAGGATGTCCAGCTGTGTCTGACATTGGTTCATTGGGAGATCGGCGGCACCCTTCGCAGTTCTTGCACTACGTCGGTCCCGAGAGTGTGCGCTGGTGGAGCGGACTCGATGCGTTCTGGTCGGGCAAGCGCCCGTTCGTTCAGGCCGCCGGGCGAGTCGGCGTGTTCCGTTGGCTGCGACGAAATGGGGGACCTCAGCGAATTGAGGAGCAGACCGGCAACACCCCCGCAAACTCTGCCGCTCGCGATCTGTGAGGTGGACGATCTCGACGGGATATTCCGTGCGGGGCCAAACAAGTGTTCGATACCCTGATTGCGTGGTTGAACCCTCCAACGAAGCGCAAGGGCCGTACGGGTCAGCATATGACCTTCCGTCTTATCGAGAGGCGCTGCAGCAGATCCAGGGCATGAAACTCCTGACCCGCGTGGTCGCACGCGAGCAGCGCGCCGGCATCGTCGAGGTCGAGGAGCAGATGAAGTCGCTGCTCGACACGGTCGACCGTTTCTACGACCGGTTGGGCGAGCGGAGCTGGATCTTCCACGATCTCCTGTCCCCAGACGCTGTGGGCGCAATCCTTGACGAGACCGACACAGCAGAAGAGGCTGAGCAGCGCCTGATCGAGCTCTACCAGGACAGCTCGAAGATGAAGTTCTGGGTCATGCGGCTGCGGAATCGAGACGGACTTCGCCAACGCTCGCACCAGATCGAGCGCGCTCACGCGCACTACCAAGCCGGTTGCTACGACAGCTGCGTCCTTCACCTGATTGCAGTGATGGACGGCTTCGTGAGTGACTTCCAAGCGGGAGAGCGGAAGGGCTTGCATGCGCGCAAACCCGAAGAGATGTATGCCTGGGACAGCGTGGTTGGCCATCACCTCGGCCTGACTCACGCCATGCAGGCCTTCCTTCTTCCCATGTACAAGCGGCGCGATGAGTCCGTGTTCGAAGTTCACCGCCACGGGATCATGCACGGAGCAGTCACGCAGTTCGACAACGAGGTCGTCGCGAGCAAGGCATGGAACATGCTCTTCGCTCTGGCGGACTGGGCGACGGCGACTGAGCAGTCAGCTAAGCCACAGCCAACGCCCCCGACTCTTGGCGGTGTCTGGTCACAACTGAAGGAGCAGGTCTCGTACAGGCGTGTCCGGGACGACTTCGAGCCGTTCACCGTCGAGGCGGACTCGGACGGCTTCGAGGGCTGTGATGGCGTCGGAGATGCCCGACGGTTCCTGGACTCGTGGGTAGCTCAGCAGTGGGGCCGGGTGGCCGAGTTCTGCCCGACGCAGCTGAGAGGCTCGAAGTCGAAAGGTCAGCAGGCCTTGTTCGCCCGGGACACCTTTGGTCGGTATCCGCTGACTAGGTATCAGCTGAACAGGGTGACGTACGACCAGGTGAGCACGATGGCCGTCGAGATGCTCGCCGTGGTCGACGCCGCTGAGGTCACAATGACCTTTCGGATGGTCCGGTACAAGGACGATCACGACTTGGCGGTCGCGGGTGAAAGCGGAGCCTGGTGGGAACTTGCGGTCTGGGCCCCGCACACATACTTGGACAACGAAGGGTGAGTCCGTGGGAAGGCTCCGGCTATTGCTCCAGCTCCTGCACGACCGCTGCTGCTCTCATGTCGGCCGTCCTGCCAAGGGCGGCGCCACGATGGACGTACGCTTGGGGGAGGCGGACATGGAAAAGGGGTCCACGTGGCGCGACTAGAGGACGAGGTGCTGGAGGAGTTTTTCCGTCGTGTGGAGGGCGACGACCAGGTTGATGATCGGGTAGGGGCCGCCCTCCGGTCGCTATTCGCCGGGAATGCATCTCCGAAAGCGGAGGCGATCGTCGAGTTGATCGACACCCTCTCCGAGGAGGCGATTACGTGATTCAGATCGAGGAGATGTGGATCGAGGAGTTTCGCGGGATTCGCGATCTTCACCTTGCGCTCGATGGCGAGTGCTTCGCTGTGTGGGGGCCGAACGGGACTGGCAAAAGCGGTGTTGTGGACGCAATCGAGTTCGCTCTGACCGGCGACGTCTCGCGGCTAAGCGGGTCGGGATCCGGAGGAGTCACACTCGCGAAGCATGGGCCGCATGTCCACCGTCGCGATGATCCAGCCAAGGCAAGAGTCTCAATGAAGGTTCGCGATACCTCCAGTGGCGAAACCTCTGTCTTGACACGCACGGTCAAGAGCGCCTCAAGCTTCACTCTCGAGCTGGATCTCCCGGCCGTGCGCACCGCTGTGGACCGGGCGTCGCAACACCCCGAGATCACGCTTTCGCGCCGGGAGATCATCAAGTACATCGTCGCCACGCCCGGAGACCGATCGAAGGAGATTCAGGCTCTGTTGAAGCTTGAGCGTCTCGGGTCGGTCCGAGCGTCGCTCCGAAGTGCGAAGTCGAAGACGGCCGCGACCCTGAAGGCACTGAACAAGTCGGCGGAGGATGCACGGCGTTCGGTGGAACGCCATCTGGATGTTCCGTCGTTGCTCGCTAGTGAAGTGTTGGCGGCTGTCAACGCGCGTCGTTCGTTACTCGGTCTCGATCCGATGGAGTCAGTCGATGACACGACGAATCTCTCAGCCGATGCCGGGGGTGGGGCCGGTGGCAGCGGCTTCAACAGAGATTCTGGTTTACGAGACATCGACGCACTTCTTGCTTCGGTCACCGACGAAAACGGTTGTGCCGGCTCAGCGGGCCGGCTGGAGGAGTCACTCCGAGCTTTGGATGACAATCCAGGCATCTTGGAAGCGCTGAAGACGAGAGGATTGATTGAAGAAGGGCTCGCTCAGGTCATAGACGAGCATTGTCCGCTCTGCGGAATCGCGTGGGCAGACGGGGAGAGCCTCCAAACGCATTTGGCCGAGAGCCTCCGCCGCTCAGAGCAAGCTGCCGCAACTCGTTCTGCGATTCTTGTGGAAGCCAAGCAGCTCACTCTGGACTTGAGCGCTGTCGCCGGCCTCGCGAAGTCTGTGCGAAACATCGCAGACCGGCTCGGGGACGCGAGAGTCACTGCGGCGTTGGACGAATGGGTAGACACTATCGATGTGTCGAGCGGCGAGTTGGCGAACATCGACGGGATCGTCGCCTGTCGAGGGGTCGTCAAGGCAGAACCAACGTTGAGCCCCGAGGGCGTCTTCGCAGAGCTAGAAGAGTTCCGTGGCCGAGTTGAGTCAACACCGGATCAGACCGCCGCCGATGAGGCGCGAACGTTCCTAACGATCGCCCAGGAGCGTTGGTCGGCGCGTCGCTCAGCAGTCGCTGCGGAACGTGCCGCAGACGCTGCGGACAAGACAGCTCAGGCGGTCTACGAACACTATTGCGGTGCTCAGGATGAAGGACTGGCACTCCTGTATCAACAGGTGCAAGAGCGATTCGGGGAGTTTTATCGAGCGATCAACAACGACGATGAGGGGGAATTCAAGGCTTCACTTGAGCCGTCCGCACAGAAGCTTGATCTTCACGTTGACTTCTACTCGCTAGGTATGTTCCCGCCTGTCGCCTATCACAGCGAAGGACATCAAGATGGAATGGGCGTGTGCCTCTACCTCGCTCTTATGGAACAGCTACTGGGTGAAGAGTTCAGGTTGGCTGTCCTCGACGATGTCGTGATGTCGGTTGATGTTAGCCATCGTCGCCAATTCTGTACTCTCCTGGCGACCTTCTTCCCTGATGTTCAGTTCATCATTACGACTCACGACGAGGTGTGGGCGCGGCAGATGCAACGGTCGGGGCTGGTGGCGAAGAATCGGCAGGTGCACTTCCTCAGGTGGAACGTGGACGACGGGCCGGCAGTAATGGAGGGCGAGGACTTCTGGGACCGCATCGCTGAAGATCTTGATCGTCATGACGTTTCAGGCGCCGCGGCACGATTGCGGCGCAACCTGGAATCGGCTCTTGCTGGTCTGGCTGAGGAGCTTGGAGGGTTGGTGCCGTTCAGAGCCGCTGGTGGATGGGACCTTGGCGAGCTGATGAGCGCAGTCAAGGGCCGCTACGGGAAGCTCTTGAAGGCGGCGGCGGCGGCTGCGAATTCCTGGAACGATGAGGATGCTCGAGAACGTGTCGAGGATGCCAAGCAGAAGTGGGCCGCTGCATCGTTTCTGCAGGAAAGCGAGCAGTGGGCGGTCAACCCAGCAGTTCACTACAACGAGTGGGCGAACTTCGCGAGTGAGGACTTCCGGCCGGTAGTCGAGGCTTGCCGGTCATTCCTTGATCTGTTCCGCTGCGTCAACTGCGGCACGCAGGTCCACGTCTCTCGGACCAACGGCCGCGACGAGTCGGTGCGGTGCACATGCGGAGCCATCAGTTTCGATCTCGTTGGCAAGTGACCCTGGCGTGTCCTGCAGCGCTCCGACGCGGGCCCCTGAGTCTGGCCTGTGCCTCAGGTAAGGAGGCCGCGGCAACGATGACATCCGCGGTGGGGGCGATGGCGACATACTCTTCGGCCGATCAGGTGACGACGTCCTTACCGGCGGAGCTGGCAACGACGAAGGCTACGGCGGTACGGGTGCCGATACCTGCACTGTCGAG
>JAAEMS010000307.1 GCA_024225275.1 Actinomycetes bacterium | reverse complement strand
TACCTTTAGCCTCATTATTACTTGCTGCAATCTTATCATATAGCCATTTAGGACTATACTTTTCTGCTTTTGTATTACTCATATCTTTAACTTTTAAGTTTTATTATTTCAAAAAATCACTAACCATACCTACGGACGTTAGGTGTAATATTCACTAATGTCAATACTATTTTCAACTTCATTGCCAAAAACCGACCAGCCTTTTCGCTCACGTCTTGCAAACATTTCCAGTCGGGGTTCTTCGCTTACCGTTTCAATCATATCTTGGAAAAATTCAGGTTTCTTGCTATGTTGGTTATTTGGTCTTTTTGTGTGAAACCAAGTGCTGTCTATTCTTGTTACCTTTGGCATTTTTCCTTTCCGTGCTAATATCAAAAATTCATTTGTAGGGCAATAAACCCCTCCTTGCCCTGTACCTTTTGGAGTCTTAGTCCAAATAATAGTTTGACAATACTTTAACCCCCACGCTTTTAATACGTCAAATGATACAGGTAAATATTTTTGGGTTGTCCATAAATAAACCTCGCAATTATCATCAGCTAAATTATCTATTGGCAGTTCTTTTATTTGCTCAAGAGTCATCCATTTATAAGGTAAATCTTTTGCATAGCTCGTTTTATCTGTATATCCTTTAGCATACATTTTATCACTTCCCTTGCCCCATTTGCCGTATTTCCAAGGCGGGTCTATCACTATCGTTTTATATTTCATATTTCGTTCTTTTAATCCGTTCATACTACACCTAACAATGTATATAAGCCATACAAGTACAGGCTCATATAC
>JAAEMS010000306.1 GCA_024225275.1 Actinomycetes bacterium | reverse complement strand
TCTTGCCCGCCAGGACATCGTTCCGCTTTGGTGGAGGTGGTCGTGCCGTCAGGAGATCGTTCCGGTGGGTGAGGTTGGTTGCCGTCAGGACATCGTTCCGTTTTCAGCGGAGTTCGCGGGAGAGATCGAAGTCGCAGTTGTGGATGATCTCGCCGTTGATGTCGATGACGATGAGTTTGCGGGAACGGACTTTGATGATGGCGGTGACGTATTGGTAGGTGTCGGTGTGGGCGAGGGTGATCGTTTTGCCGAACAGGCCGAGTTTGCGGTTTGAGCGGATGTAGCGCACGACCTCGATGCGTCCCTTGGCTGGGAGCCGGCGCGGTGGCTGGTAGCCGGCGGGTAGGGGTGCGTGGAGCCGGTTGTGCCACATCTGGTTGGGGGTCGCGCCTTGGTGTGCGCTGTAGCGGTGGTGGGCGTTGTGGAACTCGACAAAGGCAGCGTTCTCGGTTCGGAGGTGCTCGAGGCTGGTGAACACTTCGGTCCGGAAGAACGATTTGTCCCAGACGTCGTTGAAGTGCTCGATGACACCGTTGCGCCACGGCTCGCGCACTGGAATGAACCTGGGAGTGATGTCGAGGTCGAGGCATGCTGCGACGATCGGTGAGAAGTGCCGCCATGCAGGCGGGATGCCGCCTGCGAAGTTGGCGTGGTTGTCGAACTGGGCGACAGATGGGATCCCGACACGTGACCAGATCCCGGTGAGGGCCTTGACCAGCACCCCGGGGCGGGTCTCGGTCACGATCACGTTCCCAACGCGATGTGAGCCGACATCGATCAGGTTCATCGTGTGGAACTTCGCGGCGCCGAAGAGGTGCCGTGGGCCGATCATGTCGACCTGATGGGTGGTCCCGGGCTCGGCTGGGTTCAGTGTCGGGTAGGGGACGTTCTTCGACCGGTACTGCTCGCTGGCTCGCCGGCGAGGCTGGACGACGCCGTGGCGGGCCAAGACCCGTTCGATCGTGCGGGCTGGCGGGATCGGGTCGACACCGACCCGGCGTAGGTCCCACTGGATCGCGAGTGACCCGTACTGGGCGCGAGGATTCGCTACGAGCCGCTCGCGGGCCGCGAGGATCTGGGCTTCGATGCTGTCTGAGGTCTTGGTCGGCGAGGTCTTCGGAGCCCGAGACCGAGACTGCGCCCACCCGTCGTTGTCGCTCTCGGCGTCGTGGCGGGCAACCCACTTGCGAACCCAGCGTGTGGATCGCCCCAACGCCTCAGCGATCTCGGACGGGCCCTGACCCTCTGACCGGCGACGCACAGCCTCTCGACGTAGCTGTTCTTCGGACACACAGAACTCCTCGCTCGATGAACACGAACGAGCAATCCAACCGGAACGATGTCCTGGCGCTAATCCAGCTCCCAGACCGGAACGATGTCCCAGCGCCATACGACCTCGGCCACCGGAACGATGTCCAGACGGTCACGACGGAACGATGTCCTGGCGGCCGTCAGCTATGTTCAACCGTCACAACGACAACATCGCCGCATAACCAACCCGTCCGCCGAGCCGGGTCAACCTCAGTCTTCCACCGATCCGGACGGTGCGGTCACTGCCTACGGCTATGACAGTGGGGGCCGGTTGGAGACGATCACTGACCCGAACGGTGAGGTGACCACCAACACGTGGTCAACCGAAGGGGACCTGGTCGCGGTCACCCGCCC
>JAAEMS010000305.1 GCA_024225275.1 Actinomycetes bacterium | reverse complement strand
GTCGATCACACCGCGGGTGGCTACGCCATGAGGGTCGACCAACACGAGATTCTCGGCCACCGTCATGTCGAGCACGACTCCTGAGTCGTGACGATCTTCGGGGATGACCCCGATGCCGGCGGCGGCCATGGCCCCGGGCTTGCTGGTGGACACCATGTCGTCGCCGACCCGCACTTCACCGCGATCGAGGCGGATCAGCGACGACAGGAGGTCGCCGAGAGCCCGTTGGCCGTTGCCCTCGACCCCAGCGAGCCCGACGATTTCGCCCCCATTCACCGTGAGCGACAGGTCGTCGAGCAAGGTGATCCCCTGGGGGCCGCGGGCTGTGGCTCCCCGAACGTCGAGCACTGCCCGCTGACGGTGGGCGGGAGCCGGCTCAGGGCTCGGTTCGGTCGTTTCGACCTCGACCTCGACCAGGCCCAGAGCGGCTCGCTCGGCGCGGAGGGACACCTCGCGCCCGACCATGGCTCGCGCCAGAACCCGCGCGTCGGCCGATCCAGTATCGAGGTGTTCGACCACCCGGCCCTGCCGCATGATGGTGATCTCGTCGGTGGCGGCCAGCACCTCGTCGAGCTTGTGGCTCACCAGGACCACCGCCCGGCCCTCGGCGGTGACCACTTCGCGGAACGACTCGAACAGCTGGGCGGACTCTTCGGGCGTGAGCACCGAGGTGGGCTCGTCGAAGATCACGATGCTGGGGTCGCGGCGCAGACACTTGATGATCTCGACCCGCTGGCGGAGGCCCGCAGTGAGATCACCGACGCGGGCATGGGCGTCGATGGTCAGGCCGTAGTGCTCGCTGATCTCGCCGATCCGCTCGCGAACCGAGACCGGGTCCAGCCGGCCCCCCTCGCCGAGAGCGACGTTCTCCCACACCGTCAGAGCATCGACGAGGCTGAAGTGCTGATGCACCATGCCGATGCCCAGGGCGGCGGCGTCCTGTGGGTCACGGATCTGTACCTGCTCGCCGTTGATGTGGATACTGCCGGCGTCGGGTAGCACCAAGCCGATCAAGATCTTCATGAGCGTCGACTTGCCGGCCCCGTTCTCGCCGAGGATGCCGTGCACCCGCCCGCGATGAAGCTCGAGGTCGACGCCGTCGCAGGCCATCACCGGGCCGAACCTCTTGATGATGTTGCGAAGGTCGACCGCGGGGACAGACGCCGATTCGGCGCCCCTTCCCGGCTGGTCTGCAGCGCTGGAGGTCACCCGCCGGCGTAGGCCTCGGCGGAGATGGTGCCCAGCTGGCCCATGAGGTCGTCGTCGAAGGAGGCGAGCAGACCGAAGGCATCGGCCACTGCATCGGCCGCCTCGTCGGACGGGTCACAGAGGTCGGCCCCGTTGAGGCCTGGCTCGGTCGGGAACGAATAGGTCTCACCCTCTTTGAGCTCCCCGGCCACGATGAGCGGCAGGATGTGGGTGGCGTAGAGGCCACCGTCGAACACGATCGAGCCGGTCCACTCGATTCCGTCGTCACGACTGCAGATGTCGGCCGGACCGGCGGCGAAGACGGAGATGCCTTCGTCGGTGGCGAGCTGGCCGACCGGATCGAGGGCGCCGCCCAGGAAGGCGTAGGCCAGGGTGGCGCCGTCGGCGATGGCAGCGGTGAGCGCCGCCGTGGCGTTGGCCGAGTTGTCGAAGTCGAACGTGAAGTCGCCGGTGGAGACATATTCCATGGTCAGGCTCTCGTCGACCGACTGCATCCCGGCCAGGGTGGCGTTGAAGGCTTCCTTCTCGAAGCCGAGGTCACAGCAGCCGAGGAAGACGGCCTGGGTGCCACCCTCGTCGACCAGGGTCTGGCCCATGGCCACACCTGCGGTGTAGTGGATGGCGGCGCCCCAGTCGACAGCCTGGGCGAGACCGGGGAGCTCGTCGAAGCCGGCCCCGCAGTTGCAGTACCAGAAGATGTCGGGGTAGGCGGCGGTGAGGTCAGCCAGGGGCTCGGCGATTTCGCTGGCGCCCACGAGGATGATGTCGACATTCTGCTGGGCCAGGTCGGACATGGCCTGGGCGGCCTCGTCGGCGCCGATGTTGTCACTCACGATGGGAGCGGCGAAGCCATTGTCAGTCGAGAACTCCTCGGCGAAGTCAACCAGCGACTGGTAGTACCCGTTGTCATCACGGGGGCCGGCAGCGGCCACCCCGATGGTCACGGTGCCGTCACCGTCGGCGTCAAAGGCCCCAACCAGAGCATCGGTCTCGATCGGATCCTCTTCGATCATGTCGTCATCGTTGCTACCGCAAGCGGTGGCCACCAAGGACAGTGCGAGCGCCAACACCAACGAGCTGAACAGTCTTCCGGACATCACTGCCCCTCCCCTTCTCGCGGCGCTATCCGCTCCTGTGTATCCGCTCTGTTTCATGACTTGGGACTCTCCTGCTGCGCCCGGGGCGGGGCGGGGCGGGGCGAAGGGCGAGCGGATGGGTTCCTCGTCGCTGAGGTGGCATCACGCAGGTAGAGAACCACATGGTTCATCTCTCGAATACTCACCTCAGGAGATCAGCTCCAGGAAGCAGCGTCGCCACTCCACCGCGGGCCTGTGGGACTGGACGCTGACCAGATCGGCCCGACCCAGGGGAAGTGGCCCGGGTCATGGGCCGGCCGGGGGCCAGCTCACCGGTGGTGAAGGGTCGCAGCAGCGGCCGGCGGATCTGGGAGCTAGCGGCGTCGCGGGAGATGGGCTCGAACCCGAGATCCTTGTGTTCGGCCACCAAACCCCCTTCATGGCCCAATGGTCTGACCAGGAGTCCGCAGCCTAGAGGAACCTCTCCGCCCCCTACTGATCAGCCTTGCTGACCAAGCTCGATCCCCGGAAGCCACACCATCGAACAGTGGTACTTTCGGCCTCCGGTCGAGACCCGGATCGAGACAACAGGAGTGACCTGATGAGCGACTCCATCCACGACGTCCATCCCGATACCGCACGCTGGACCCACATCGCCCTCCGGGTGAAGGACATCAACGCCACCATCGACTGGTACACCGACTTCACCCCGATGGAGCTCCTCGACCGCCGCGAAGACGACATGGGCTACGGCGCCTGGCTCGGCATGCCTGGTCCTACCGAGCATCCGTTCCTGCTGGTTGTCGCCCAGTTCTTCACCGAGACAGACCCGTTCACCGATAACCCGCGAGCCGTGCTCGCCCCGTTTGCGCACATCGGCATCGAGATGCCCGACCGGGCCGATGTCGACGCCATCGCGGCGCGGGGCCACCAGGCCGGCCATCTCGGTATGCCGCCCACGATGATGCCCTCACCTGTCGGCTACATCTGCATGCTCGAAGACCCCGACGGGAACATGGTGGAGTTCTCCTGGGACCAGGGTGTCTACTCCACGGTGCGCGAACGCTGGGGCCTGATCTGATCCTCCAGGGGCGACAGATCAGCCCCCAGACCAGGGCTCAGAGCAGGCGGCGGGCCAGGGCCGAGCTGAACTGGTCGACCGGTTCGATCTCGCCGTCGGGTGGCTCCGTCGCCGAGTCGGGGACCATCCGGTCGAGCGCAATCACGAGGGTGTCGAGGCTGTGTACGGTCGCGGCCTGCACGTGCCAGTCCACGGTGTGGGTCTGCAGCACGGCCCCGAGGACACAGAGGGAGCCGGTAACCGTGACCTCCTCCCTCTCATTGGGAGCCGCGGTCTCAACCGCGTGGGTCACGACCGGGATGCGGGCCAGGAGCCCATCGATCACCCTGGTGTGATCCCGACCTTCCAGCTCGAGGCGAATGTCGGTCCAGAGGGGGGTGCCGTGATCGACGATGGCGAGGGTGCCCTTGGCCCGTCGACACTCGATGACCATCACCTGGTCGGCCGTTATGGCGAGAATATGGTCGCGGCGGTGACGGGCCGAACGGTCACGCAGGAACCGGATACCGGACCACCGGAGCGACTCGATCCCGAGCCGATTCATCACTTCCTCGGCGGGAGAGCCCTCGGTGGGGGGCGGAGATGCGGGCGGGCTCCCCAGCTGTTGTCGGAGTGCTTCAGTGGCATCGTCTACGTCAGCGCTGACTGGATGTTCATCCGCGGGCACCTTGTTCCATCGGTTGAGAACACGATGATCTTGAGCAAGCGGGGCGGGCCCACCAGCCAGGTCCGTGGCAGCATGGCGTCCGTGGCCAATTCACCCAGGGGATGGTTCAGTCCCACTCAGAACCGTATTCTGGTGGCGCTCGCGTTTCTGTGCCTGGCCACCGGTGCAGGGATCGGGGTCGTTGGCCTGATCGACCGATCCGGCGAAGCGACGGCGGCTCCGGAGGCCACGGGTTCCCCCCAGCGGGTGACCGCCAGCACGGCTCCCCCTCCCTCACCCACGACCACGACGACTACCCGGCCTCCCTACGACGGCTGGGTCGATCCGGTGTCCGCGTTCCAACCGTGGGGTGACAAGGTCGAGGGCCTGCTCACCTTCCGTGGCAATCCCACCCGCACTTTCCACGGCAGCGGTCCCATGCCATCGGACCCCCAGATCCTGTGGCGGTTCCCCGACTCGGCAATGTGTGGCAACTCGTCGGTGGGGGGCGAGGTCATCAACTGGTGCGGCACCGGCTGGACCGGCCAGCCCTCGGTCTTTGAGCGTGACGGTCGAACCTGGGTGGCCTTCGGCGCGTACGACAAGCGGGTTCACGTCATCGACGGTGACACCGGCGAGCGCATCCTGGGTGACGCAGTGCTGGGCGACATCATCAAGGGCTCGGTGACCATCGACCCCGACGGCTATCCCCTGCTGTATTCGGGATCTCGCGACAACTTCTTCCACGTCTACGCCACCGACCGCGACAACCTCACCGAGCTGTGGACCCTCTCAGCCGATGCCGCACCCCGCACCAAGTGGAACAACGACTGGGACGGCTCGGCCCTCATCATCGATGACTACCTGTTCGAAGGTGGCGAGAACTCGGTCTTCCACATCGTGAAACTCAACCGGGGCTACGACGCCAACGGCCTCGTCACCGTCGACCCCGAGCTGGTGTTCACCGCCCCGGGTTGGGACGACGAGCTGATCAGCGCGGTGGGCGGCAACGTCTCGATCGAGAACTCGGTGGCCATCAGCGGCAACACCGTCTATTTCGCCAACTCGGGTGGGCTCATCCAGGGGTGGGACATCAGCGGCCTGGCTGATGGCGTCGAGCCCACCCGCGTCTTCCGCTTCTGGGCTGGGGACGATATCGACGCCTCCCTGGTGATCGACGAAGAGGGCTACATCTACGCTGGGGTCGAATACGAGAGGGGCAACCAGCGCTCACAGGATCTCGGCCAGGTGCTGAAGCTCGATCCCTCAGTCCCCGACGACCCGCTCGTGTGGGGGGCCGAGGCCCGCACACACCTCGACTCCGGTGTCTGGGGTACGCCGGCGGTACATCGCGATGTGGTGATCGTGCCCACCGATGACGGGAGGGTGCTGGGCCTCGACCGGGCGACCGGCACCGAACGGTGGGCCCTCAAGCTCGAGGGGCCGGTATGGCAGTCGCCGGTGGTCGTCGACGACGTGTTGGTCCAGGGTGACTGCGGCGGAATCCTGCGGGGTTTCGATGTGAGCAACACCGCCATCGAGCCGCCCGAGCTGTGGTCAGTCGAGCTCGGCGGCTGCATCGAGTCGACGCCGGCGGTCTGGAACGGCCGCATCTGGGTGGGCACCCGATCAGGCTTCTTCTACGCCGTCGGCTAGCCGCTCATCGACGCCTATCTATCGGACCTCTGGCACTTATCACCGGTTAGGGGTCAGACCCCTATTGGTTGGCCGCTTCGGAGGGCCACTCCTGGCCCGGCTCTTCGCCGCCCTCGCCGCAGCCCCGATTGAGGGTCTGGGCCTTGAGCATGGCCCCCCACTCGTAGACGGCGCGGAGCGGCGCCCACTGGTTGTGCCAGACGTCGGTGACGAGGACTTCGCCGTCCCAGCAACGTTCGATCATCATGCGGGCGCGGACCAGCTGGTCGGTGCTGGTGACCAGGACGATGGTCTCCCATCCCTCCCGCTCGGCCAGAGCGGCGACGTACTGAGCCTCGCCGCGCGTGGTTCGGGGTTCAGGCTGGAAGCAGTGAGCCCCGATGGGCCTACCCGTGTCGCATAGCTCGAAGTGGGCCTGAAACGGAAGGCCCGGCTCAGTGTTCCGCGCCACGACCAGGGTGTCGGCGACGCCCTCGTCCATCACCAGGCGCAAGCCCTCCACGACCCGCGGTCCGCCGCCGGCGAAGACGACGATCGCATCGGCCTGGGCCGTCGTCAGGTCATCGGTGGGTGGCGAGATGAACAGGCGCCAGGTGACGACGAGGAAGGCGATGAGGGCCAGGCCGACCACGGCGCCAGCGATGGTCAACCGGCGGCGGCGACGCGACTGGACGTGGGGGGCCGCCGGCTTCGGCGCCTCCTCATCTGGTTCGACCTCGGTCACGCTCACCCTTCTCTCGTCGGCCTGACGCCCGGATCCCGAGAGTAGGGGCGAATCCGGCCCGAGCCCGGTCAGGACTTCTGGACCGAAGGGCCCAGCCGACACTGGGACCATGAGCTACAGCACCCGACGAGTGGCCAAAGGACTCCGCGACGATCTCCTCCCCGGAGAGAACGTGGAGCTGACCGTCATCTGTGAGTCGAAGGACATTGCCGGCGCGGGCACCGTGCCCGAGCCGCCAACAGCACCGGTGCCGACGGCGAACCGCCCCCAGCCCGTGACCGAGGAGGCCCGCGCTAGAGGCATGGCCGGGCGATTCCCGGAGGCCGCGGCCGTGATCCTGACCGACCGCCGGGTCCTGGTAGCCCCGGTCGACGGCGGTGAGGTCGAGGAACCCGTCCTCGACCTCCGCACTGACGAGGTGGCCATCAACCTGGTCAGCCGCCGCCGCAAACACCAAGAAGTCGAGTTGGTGTTCACTGACGGCAGCGCCGTCCTGGTCGATGCCCGGAGTGGTCGCACCGTCGAGCGACTGATCAACGCCCTGGGCGGCCGGGCCTGACCTCGAAGTCGGGACTCCATCGAGATCGTCGAAGGGCGCCCAATACCGGAACCGACCGGTGGTCGACCCAGTCCACGCGGTCAGAGGGAGCAACTGGAAGTACCTCTTCACCCATCGTCGGGTGGGTCGATACCCACGGTGGTCGAGCGGACGAAACCGAAGCGGGAGTAGTGCGCCGGCGAGCCCGGAGGGCCATCAGAGGTTCACCCAGTGCGTTGGCGGCACCAATGGTGGCGTGCATCAACGCCAAGACGACACCGTCACGCCGCCGGGCGGGCCCCACCCCGATAGGGCCGAGCCCCACGTAAGCCACGTCACTGACCTAGCCGCGGGTGGAGATCCTGTGGCCCACGACGGACCCGTCGATCTCAACCACCCACGACAGCTCCGGCATCCGGCCTTCACAGTCGCGGACTGGTCAAGCAGTCCTGCCTCGACCGGCTCACCGTTATCCTGGGCGAAGGCCGCCAGTTGCACGGCCCGCACCGAGTTGCGGTCATCGAGGGCGCTCTCTTCTCACGACAATGCCGGCGACCCAATGGCTCAACGGAACGAACCGGGGGCAATTCGGGGCCAGCTCTCGGTCGACCTGCGGTAACGTGGGCTGCTTCGGGGCTGTAGCTCAGTTGGCTAGAGCACCTGCTTTGCAAGCAGGGGGTCGTGGGTTCGATTCCCATCAGCTCCACCACACAACACCTGGTCAGAGGGCATGAAGACTTCCACAGTCTGTGGAGAACTTGCCAACGTAGCCAGATTGGGCGTGGCCTTTTGCTCATTGGCTACGTCGGCGGAGGTGTCTCGATGGCACAGCGGCCCACCGTGCGGTGGAACGAGGGCAAGCAGCGGTGGCTGGCTTGGGTGCGCTTTCCAGACGGGTCGCGCCGCAAGGTCGAACGGGTCGACAAGGCCGACGCCCAGCCCGGCCTCGATGCCCTGCTCACCCTTCGAGCCCAGGCCGAGGATCCGGAGCCTCCTCGGCGGCGCATGGCGACATTTGCGGGTCGGTTGCCGAGGGTGTTGGTGATCCTTTCGGGGGTCTTGGGGCGGAGTTGGCGGCCGCGGATGTTGGTGTCGTCGTCGAGCCGGCTGGTGATGTCGTCGAGGCGGGTCTGGAGGGCGGGCCGTCGGGAGTTCAGGTTCTCGGCCGCGGTGAGGTCGTGGTCGATGGCGCGGATCCGGTCTTCACAAGCCGAACGATCTCGGCCTGTTGGGAGCGGATGTGGTCGGGGGGGGTGTTGTGGGCGTTGGTGATGCCGGTTTCGTGGCCTCTGCGTCGTAGGGGCCGGTCGTGTTGGGCGAGGTAGTCGTGTGCTTGTTGGAGCCGTTCCTGGTCGACGGTGAGGCGTTCGAGGGCTTGTTTGTGTTCGTGGCGGGTGTATTGGTGGTTGCGGGGGAGCTGGTCGAGGTCGGCGGTGAGTTGGGTGAGGGTGTCGGTGAGTTCGGCTTGGTGATGCAACAGGGTTCGGAGTTGGTGGTCGGGGAGGGTGCCGGGCCGGTGGGGGTTGTGGCCGGCGAGTTCGGTTTGGCGGGCCAACGCGGGCTGGTCGATCCAGCTGCGGCTGACCGACTCGGCGAACACATCTAGGGCGGTGTGTTCGCCGGTGGTGGTGATGTAGGCGTCGTTGCTCTGGCGGCCGCGGGTGAGGGGGACGTAGAGGCCGCGGACGTCGGTGGGGGCGTCGAGGACGAGGATGGATCGGTCGACGGTGCGCCCTTGGGTGGCGTGACTGGTCTGTGCGTACCCCAACTCAACATGGGTGGCGGCGTAGTCAGCCGGCAACCTCACCCGACCGGAAGATCCGGTGACGGTGAGGTCGCCGCCGCGGTGGACGGTGTCGATGGTCCAGTGGTCGCGGTTGCGGATCATCAGACCTTGGTTGGTGTGGAGTTGGCGGTGGTTGCGGCGGGTCACGATCTCATCGCCCACCCACAACCGCTGACCACCCACGTCGACCGACCGGCCGCGGGCGGCGAGGTCATCGGTGTCGATGCGCCGTTGTTGGGCTGTCGCGTTGAGTCGGGCCACGGCGTCGTTGGTGGGGGCGGCCAACAGGACCGACTCACCCGAGCATCTGGCCTGCCACCAGGCGTTGATGGCTTCAGTTTCCATGCGGGTTGCGGTGCCGCCGTGGAGTCGGCCGTGGTGGTCGTAGAGGTCGGCGACTCCTGGGTCGCCGCGTCGTAGACGTAGTGAGGCGTCTCGTTCCCAGGGGTGGGTGAAGCGGTGGACCTGGTCGAGTTCGATGGCGCCGTGGGTGTCGGCCAGGTGGGAGAACATGCCACCCCGGCCGACCGCACTGAACTGCATGGGGTCCCCGATCAGGGCGACCCGCCATCCTCTGGTGTCAGCCAGGTGGGTCAGGGCATCGAGGCGGTCGGTGGGGACCATGGCCGCTTCGTCGACGATGACGGTGGCCCCGGCGGGGAGGTCGTAGCGGTGATCGGGGGGACGGTTCAGGTTGTGTTCGGTGAGAAGTTTGTCGAGGGTGTCGGCAGCGATCCCGGTTTCGGTGGCCAACACGTTGGCCGCAGCTGCGGATGGGGTGGCCCCGAACACTGGTTTGCCGTCGGCTTGGAGTTGGGCTACGGCGGGGGCGAGGGCGGTGGTCTTGCCGGTCCCGGCCGGACCGACGACCAACACCAGATCCGGGTCACCGGCCACCGAGGCGGCGACCTCGGCCTGGGGGCCGGAGAGTTCAACTGATGAGCGTTGCGGAGCGTCGGCTGAGTCGACCCCAACCCTGGAGTTGCGCCGCTCGGCCCACGCCAACAGCCGTTCCTCTTGGGCCAGGATCCCGGGGGTGGTGAGGGCCCGATCAGCGACCGACTCCGACACCGGCCGACCATCACGGCGCACCATCGCACCGTTGGGGATGGGTCGGGAGATGTCGATGCAGTGCTGGGTGACGGCCAGGTCGGTGAGCCCGTCCAAGAGTTGGACCACGTCCATGCCGTCCAGCACGGCGTCGGTGGGCAGGGCGGCGGCGATCTCGCGGGTCAACTCGGCGGGCCGCCAACTCGACTGCTTCTCCGACAACGTCGCGACCGCCCGGGCCATGGTCGCTTCCATCACCTTCGGGTCAAGCGGGCGGGCCCTCACCCGACCAACCGCCTTGTCGACGACACCGTGGGGGTGGTGGCCGAGGGTCTCGAGTTGTTCGACCCAGCCGGCATGTAGGTCGGTGGCGTTGGTGGGGTGACGTTTCGCGGGCCGTGAATCGATGACGGCTTCGCGTTCGAGCCGCCATCGCTCTCTGGGGGTGGGGTCGCGGTCGAAGGTGTCGGTGAACCGGTCAAGTTTCTGGTCGATACGGCGTTGGACGCCGGCGTGCGGGTGGAGAACTCCTCCAACACCACCTCCGCCACACCGGCCATCTCGGCGATGCCGTTCACCGGTTCCTGCCAGCCAACCCCGAGCCGGCCGGTGAGCTCTGAGCGCAACGTGGAGTGGTAGACCGCGGACAGGGTCCGTTGATCCAACTTGAGGCTTATGGCGTCGAGGGCGAGCCACCGGCCATCGGGGGAACGGACCCGGTTGGCGATCACCACATGAGTGTGCAACTGCGGGTCCAACACCCGAGACGTGTGCTGACGAAACGCCGCCGCCACAATCCCCTCGGCATCCACCACCGCGACATCCCCGCCCATGCGGAACCGGGTGTGAGCATGGGCCTCCACCCAGCGAACCATCGTGGCCGCCGCGGTGTCGTGGGCGGCGAGAACCTCGTCGCGGACACGGGGGTCGCCGACCGCGAACAGGACCGACACCGACTTCGCCGCCGACGCAGTGACATCAAACCCCCGCACCGAGCTCTCCCCATAGGTACGGCCCAACGGCGTATTGCCGGTGCCGTGGGGGTCGAGGCCCGCCATCAACCGCAGGAACTGGCCGTCGTCGACCTCACCGTCGAGGCCCAACAGTTGGGCACCGTGGCCGTGCCAGAGTCCGGCCGGTTCACCCGGGTCGAGGTAGTAGGACGGCAGCTCCTTGACGTAGTACTCGCCGGCCCCGCCCCCTTTGAGGGTGATGACCCGGGCCGTCACCCCAACCACCTCACGGGGGGGGTGGCGCCATCTCGCCCACACAGGTGTGCACTCGTCTGTCACCTTTCGCGGTGGGGTTGGATAGGTGGTTGTGAGATGCATCGGGAGTGCTCAGGCAGTGAACGGGAGGTGAGCCTGGGAGCTGTCGCTGCGGGCTGCCCTGTGTTGTCGCCGGGTTGGGGGGCTCGCTTCGCGGGTGGGTTCGGTGGGTTTGGCGGTGAGGGCTTGGCGGGCGGCGTCGAGCTCGCCCGGCAGTGGGGGCTCCATACCTAGGAGTGCGGTGAGGGTGGGGCGACTGACCACTACCCGTCGTCCGAGTCGGACAGTGGCCAGCTCGCCTTGGGCGACCAGCTCATAGGCGGTGGAGCGGCCGATACCCAACAGCCCGGCCGCCTCGGTCACCGTGTAGACGAGGCGAAGATCACCGGTGGCCATGACCACCCCCGAAACCGATCGAGCGATGCGGGCCACCGATGGGAACCGCGTCCTGCTCTCGGTGTGACTTCACCAGCTGTGATCCCATCCCTACTTCCTTTCCGCCTTCACACCTGTGACCCGCCGCCTTGGCCGATTGGGACACTTCGCGGTCGATTCCAGGCGCGCCCCACCGGTTGGACGAGGCGGTGAGCTAGCCGAGGCGTGCGCCCGGCACGACCGTCACCACACCCACCCAGGGACACCCCGGCGGCCCGGCAGCGACATCGGCGAGACCGTCCTTTCAGCGGTCGCGCCATCCGCCGGTGCACCGAATCCTCGGTGGCCGGGTTCTTCACTCGGTGGCCTCGCCCGTCAGCGGTCGCGTAGACCGTGACCCGACCAGAGCTGACCCGGGACCGCTTTGCGGTGCGGTTGGGCGGCCCCCTGATCTGGGCTTGTCGGTGATATCGACCAACACGACAAACACGACACGGTCCCTTCGGCGAGCTCGAACCCTCGTCGGTAACGAGGGACACGTTCGGCCCAGGAATGGGACATGACTCCAGTGACAAGCCGCCGGGCCGGGCGCGACTTGGGAGAGGAAGCCCCTCCTGGCGCGGCATCGGCGCTGACGGGGGGTCATGGCGCCATCTCACAATCGAAGGCCGCCGCAGCGCCCGGCGGGCAGCTCCAGACGTGTCGAGTGTCTTCCCGTGGTGATGTCGGTAATCCGTGGATGTGGCGGGGCCTCCAGATTGTGGACGTGGCCAACGATCGTCCGAGCGAGCAGGACCGCATCGAAGCGATCCGGCGTCTACTAGAGGGACTCACCAACGGGGACGATGCCACAGAGATTGCGGCCTCGACCGCTGATCTGCATCCCACACGCGACACCTTCCCCGGCGAGGTGTTCCTCGAACTGGCCGCTGACGTCCGCGAGGTCGCTCAGATCGAGCGGTCGAACGCGATCCGACTCGAGGACCTCTGTCGACGGCTTCTGCCCGAGGTCGAATTCAGGGGCAAAGAGAACCGGTGAATCCGCTACGCAGTCCTTTCCAGCGTCGCCCTCCGGGGCGGTCTTGAACCGGACCTGCTTGAAGAGGTCAGCTGGTGGCCCGACGACTATTGGCGCTGCTCCGTCTACGCCGCAGTGGCCCTGATTAGAGCGTGTGCAGACAACCAAGGGATCCCGCTCGCCGATCTTGTTCGACAACTCGCAGATCGTCACGGGGTTGACCTGAGCTGACAACCCGAACCTCGAAACGCCGAACGGATCACACGCATAT
>JAAEMS010000304.1 GCA_024225275.1 Actinomycetes bacterium | reverse complement strand
GCCGCCGCCTGACGGCGGACCTCCGGAATCAGTCGGCCGGGCCAGCCGCTTCGAGTTCGGGGGACGAGGGGGGTTCGAAGCCCTCGTGGGCCGTGAACTTCAGCTGCAAGCTGCCGTCGTCGAACTCCGGGTCGGGCTCGGTGTCGACCAGGATGATCTGGCCGGCCCGGAACTCCTTGTACAGGAGCTTCTCGGACAGGACGTCCTCGACCATGCGCTGGATGGCCCGACGCAGGGGTCGGGCACCCAGGGTGGGGTCGTAGCCCTTGTCGGCCAGGTGATGTTTGGCCGACTCGGTGAGCTCGAGTCCGATGCCCTGAGCCTCGAGCTGAGCCGAGGTGCGGGCGATCATGAGATCGACGATCTCGGTGACCTCGGCCTTGGAGAGCTCGTGGAACACGATCGTGTCGTCGATGCGGTTCAGGAACTCAGGCCGGAAGTGCTGCTTGAGCGCCTCACCGACCTTCTCCTTCATCCGCTCATAGGTCACGGCCTCGTCAGCCCGGGTGAAGCCCAGCGACGCCTTGCGCAACTCGGAGGTACCCAGGTTCGAGGTCATGATCAGGACGGTGTTGCGGAAATCGACAGAGCGACCCTGTGAGTCGGTGAGTCGGCCCTCCTCCAAGATCTGGAGGAGGGTGTTGAAGACGTCGGGGTGGGCCTTTTCGATCTCGTCGAAGAGCACCACCGAGAAGGGCTTGCGGCGCACCGCTTCGGTGAGCTGCCCGCCCTCTTCGTAGCCGACGTAGCCGGGGGGTGAGCCCACCAGACGGCTGACCGTGTGTTTCTCCATGTACTCGGACATGTCCAGAGCGATGAGGGCTTGCTCGTCGCCGAACAGGAACTCGGCCAGGGTCTTGGCCAGCTCGGTCTTGCCGACACCCGACGGGCCCAAGAAGATGAACGAACCACTCGGACGCTTGGGGTCCTTGAGGCCGGCCCGGGTGCGGCGGATGGCCTGGCTGACGGCCTTGATGGCGTCTTCCTGGCCAATGACCCGCCTGTGGAGCTCGTCCTCCATGCGCAGGAGCTTCTCGGTCTCTTCTTCGGTGAGCTTGTAGACGGGGATGCCGGTCCACAGGCTGAGCACCTCGGCGATGGCTTCCTCGTCGACCTCGTCGAAGAGGTCGACACCCGAAGCCTTGATCTCGGCTTCGAGCTGCTCCTTGCGCTCGAGCAGCTCCTTCTCCTTGTCCCGGAGCCGGCCCGCGTCTTCGAAGTTCTGGGACTCGACCGCTTCCTTCTTCTCGCGGACGACTCCGGCGATCTCGCCTTCGAGCTCCTTGTAGTCGGGCGGGGTCTCCATACGCTTCAGGCGCAGACGGGAGCCCGCCTCGTCGATCAGGTCGATGGCCTTGTCGGGGAGGTGACGATCAGAGATGTATCGGTCGGCCAGGTTGGCCGCGGCCACCAGGGCCTGGTCGGTGATGGTGACCCGGTGCCAGGACTCGTAGCGGTCGCGGAGACCCTTGAGGATCTCGATGGTGTGGGCCACCGACGGCTCCTCGACCAGGATCTTCTGGAAACGGCGCTCGAGTGCCGCGTCCTTCTCGAGGTGTTTGCGGTACTCGTCGAGGGTGGTGGCGCCGATGGTCTGGAGCTCACCCCGAGCCAGCATGGGTTTGAGGATGGAGGCCGCGTCGATCGCGCCCTCGGCGGCACCGGCACCCACGAGGGTGTGAAGCTCGTCGATGAACAGGATGATGTCGCCGCGGGTCTTGATCTCCTTGAGGACCTTCTTGAGCCTCTCCTCGAAGTCGCCCCGGTAGCGGGAACCTGCCACCAGTGCACCCAGATCGAGGGTGTAGAGCTGCTTGTTGTAGAGGGTCTCGGGAACCTCGTCGGCGGCGATGGCTTGAGCCAACCCCTCGACGATGGCGGTCTTGCCCACCCCGGGCTCGCCCACCAGGACCGGGTTGTTCTTGGTACGGCGAGACAACACCTGCATGACCCGCTCGGTCTCGCGGGTGCGGCCGATGACCGGGTCGAGCTTCTTGTCGCGGGCGAGCTGGGTGAGGTTGCGCCCGAACTGATCGAGCACGAGGGAACCGGAAGGGGCCTCCTGGCCGCTACCCCCCGCTGTCGCGCCGGCCTTGTCGCCGGCGGGGGCGGCACCGCCACCCGAACCAGCCCCGGGGCCGGAGTAGCCCGAGAGAAGCTGGATGACCTGTTGGCGAACGCGGGACAGGTCAGCACCGAGCTTCACGAGGACCTGAGCGGCCACGCCCTCGCCCTCGCGGATCAGACCCAGCAGGATGTGCTCGGTGCCGATGTAGTTGTGGCCCAGCTGGAGTGCCTCGCGCAGGGACAGCTCGAGCACCTTCTTGGCACGCGGGGTGAAGGGGATGTGGCCGCTGGGGGATGATCCGCCCTGACCAATGATCTCCTCGACCTGGCTGCGCACGGCCTCGAGTGAGATCCCGAGGGACTCCAGAGCCTTTGCCGCGACCCCTTCGCCCTCATGGATGAGGCCGAGCAGGATGTGCTCGGTGCCGATGTAGTTGTGGTTGAGGAGTCGCGCCTCTTCCTGCGCAAGCACCACCACCCGGCGGGCTCGATCAGTGAATCTCTCGAACAAGGGATGCCTCCCATCGGGGTTGGCTTCTGTGGTGCAAGTGTACCGGTGCTCCTACCACCCTCGTCGGCTCAGGCTGTCACGGTATGAGGCCAACCCGGTAGGGCCAGGAGCTGGTTTTCCCCAGGCGGGCCAGATCCCGTATGGTGAGCTGAGTGACTGCGAACCCTCTTCTGGCGGTACCTGTCGTCGCCAACGACCAGATTCGAGTCGAGGAACGCCTGCGGTCCGCGGTGGTCACCGACGATCCCTACCTCACCGAAATCGCCGCCCATCTGATCACTGCCGGCGGCAAACGATCACGGCCCCTGTTTTGCCTGGCCGGGGCCGGTGCGGATCTCCCCGACGGCACTCCCGCCTCCGACACCGCCCTCGACGGCGGCGTGGCGGTCGAGCTGGTTCATCTCGGATCGCTCTACCACGACGACGTCATGGACGAGGCCGACACCCGCCGCCAGGTCGAGAGCGTCAACGCTCGTTGGGGCAACCTCAAGGCCATTCTGGCCGGCGATTTCCTACTGGCGCGAGCATCCGAGATCGCCAGCGCCATCAGCACCGAGGTGGCCGGGCTGTTGGCCCACACCATCACCCGGCTGTGCGAGGGCCAGGTCACCGAGCTCCAGTCGCTCCACGATGTCGACCGCACCGAAGACCAGTACGAACGGTCAATCGCCGGCAAGACGGCTGCTCTGTTCGCCGCCTCGGCCCGCATCGGCGGCTTGATCGGCGAGCTCGACAGCGACCGGATCGACCGCCTCACCCAGTTCGGCCACGACTACGGCATGGCGTTCCAGATCGTCGACGACATCCTCGACCTGACCGCCAGCGAGGAGCTGTTGGGCAAGCCGACCGGTAAGGACCTGGTCGAGGGTGTCTACACGCTGCCGGTCCTCTACACCCTCGAAACCCGGGCCGGCGACGATCTCCGCGACCTTCTGGGCGGCGAGCTCGACGCCCCCGCCCTCGACAAGGCCCTGTCCGTGGTGCGCTCGGGGCCCGGCTTGGAAGCCGCCCTGGCCTTGGCCAAGGCCTACGTGCTGTCGGCCGAGGAGTCACTCGACCAGGTGGGCGACAACCAGCTGATCACCGGCCTGCGGGGCGCTGCGCTGTACCTGATCTCCTCCGCCGAAGAGGCCATGCGGGGCTGATTTCGTCCCGCCTCCGCGCTGTCACTGCGGCTAGGACATTGCCTTCAGGTAGGTGCCGATATCGAAGTAGTCGCGCCAGTACTTGATCTTGCCGTTCTCCATCTCGAAGATGCCGGTGCACGGCAGATCGACGGCCTTGTCGCCGGCCTTGGTGCGATCGAGGCGCTCGGCGATCACCACGTCGCCCTCACCCATGATGTTGAGCATGTCCCACTGGGTCTCAGTCCAGTCAGCGGTGAATGCGGCGATCATGCCCCTCACATTGTCGCGACCGGTGACCGGCCCGGTGGGCATGTTGTGGTACGTACCGTCTTCGGTGAAGTAGCCGGCGAGCTCGTCGGCATCGAGGCGTGACCAGGCCTCGACGAACTCGGTGATGATGGCAACATTGTCCTGTCCACCCATGATCGCGTCCTCTCGCTGAGTGGGGGCTTCCAGCCATCCTGACACGCCGGTGGACCCACGCGCCCCGTCATGGGGGTCAGCACCGCGGTCGGTCCTGACCAGGGGCAGCACCCAGATCGCGCAGGCTGCCATCCAAGCGACGCAGCCGAGGATGATCAGCCAGTCACCGGCCTGGATACCGGCAATCAGGAAGAGGACGGCCGAGACGAAGAAGCCGGCCAGTCCGAGGAGTTGGCAACGCGGTTCGCTCACCGATGCACCGGGCCCGCACCCTGGGCACCTTCGGGACATGCCATACCCATGATCGACTCCCTCTCTGGTTGGCGGCAGAGTAGCCGTGGCCCTCAGAATCGAACGGGACAGCCTGTCCGACAGCATTCGTCGTTGCCAGGTCGACAAGGGGGTCAGAACGGCGATTCGGGCCCGCTGGGGGCCCGATTCGGTGCCTCACGAATGAAGGTGACTCAGTCGGTGGCGTTCTCCGCCTCGGCTTCGGCCTCAGCGCCGGAGCGCTTGCGGCGCCCATGCCCCCACCCCTGGTTCGCCTGCTCCTCAGCGATGAACGAATGGTTCGCCATCACCCGTTCCTCGGGTCTCGTGCCGAGAGCTCGGCGGTTGCCTTTCCCAGGATGTCACGCTCGCGTTTCACCCGCTCGAGCTCACGCTTCAACTCGCGGATCTCCATGCAACCGTCGGCTCTGGTGGGGATGATGTCGCCGGCTTGGCGCGAAGCCTCCGGCCCGTCGGTGGGGTATGCGAGCGCGGTCCACAAGGGCGCTTCGTCGTGGACACGGTGCCGGTTGAGGCAGGCTTCTGCGTTATCGAGGACATCCTTGAGTCCTGGAGGCCAAGCGACAGCACCATCGAGGGGTACTTCGGGAACGTCTATGACGACAACGGTTTGCCTCTCGGCTGGTGGGAGTAGCAGTCCCGAGCCATCCGGGCCGCAACTGCGGCGCCCATGACCACCGCGGGCCACATGACGCGTGGCTACAGCAAGTCAGGGTTGGCGAGCGCCGCGGCCAGAACCGCTCTCAGTACGCGCCAGCTTCGATCGAGATTGAGCTTCTCGGCGCCCATCACGACGGCCAGATCAAGAGTGTGGACCTCATCAGATTCTGGCTCGAGCTCCAGAACAAGGACCCCTGAACGCGACTGCTCAGATGGCCTGCGCTCATCCCGTCAGATGCCAAGTTCGGACCTCCGTCCTCAAGCCGGCGGTATGGGGGGCGGGCGGGATCATGGGCGCCCGTTGCACACACCTTGGGACAGAGCTTCTGCCACCCACACGGTGTGACCGCGAGCAGGAAGGACGCTGATGAGTCAGGATCTTGCGATGACCCTTCGAATCCGCCAGATTGCCTTCGTCGCTACCGACCTCGAGCCGGTTGTCGATGAACTGTGCCAGATCCTCGGTACCAATGTGTGCTTTCGCGATCCTGGGATCGCCGAATTCGGCCTCCACAACGCCCTGATGCCGATCGGGGACACCTTCTTGGAGGTCGTCTCACCGATCACCGAGAACACCACCGCCGGCCGGTACCTGGAGCGCAGGGGCGGCGACGGCGGCTACATGGTCTTGTTCCAGGTCCCGGACCAAACCGAGGCCAGAGCCAGGATCGCCCGGCAGGGGCTACGTGTCGTGTGGCAGGCCGACCACGGCGACATCACCGGCACCCACATCCATCCCGCCGACGTACCCGGTGCCATCGTTTCACTCGATCAGTCGATCCCTCCCGAGAGCTGGCGTTGGGCCGGATCAGACTGGTCAGCCGACACCTCAACGGCGGCAGACCTCATTGCCGGCGTACTGATCCAGAGCCACCGACCGGACGAGCTGGCACCAATCTGGTCCAAGATGCTCGGGCTCGAGCCATCGGGTCGACGCATCGAGGTCAACGCTGATCAATACATCGAGTTCGTGGACATCACCGACGGCCGCCCCGAAGGGATCTCCACGATGGACGTGCGCAGCTCCGACGCCGACCGCCGCGGCACTTCTTCTGTAGCCGGAGGAGTCACCATCCGCTTCGTCTGACTGGGCCCGTTCGACAGCGCTCGACAGCTGGACCGAAGACACCTTGGGGCCGCGGCGTGTTCCTCGAAAGGCAGCCTGACCAGCTACGACGAACACTGTGCCTCGGCTTCTCTACCGTCTCATCGCCATGCTCATCGGCCTCGGCCACCGTGTGACAGATCCTCAAGACCAACGGTATCGACACCGCCCTGCTCCGCCCCTACTTCGTGCTGTTCCTCATCGACGTCGGCACCCGCCAAGTCTTCTTCGCCGGCGTGACCGCCAGACACAACCTGCGAGCAACGCCTTGCGACGCCCGTCTATGGCCCAACCCCGCAGACCCGACTTCGGCGGGGGTGGTGTGAACTGCTCATGGGCCGGGCCGATGTGTACTGGCTTCTCCAGGAGACCGCGGGTTTCCGGGCCTTTGGCGGTGGCCAGTGCTGGGTGTTGCCGGTAGCCCTTGACTCGTCGGAATCATTGCTCGGCGGCGAGCATGCCGGTGGCTGCCCGTCGCAGTCTCATGTCGCCGTCCTTCCATCGTTTCATGTTGTGGGCGTTGGCTCGGACGATCTCGATCATCGATTCGACCGATGACACCGAGGGGGGCTTTGACACCTGCGGCGGTCACGCCGAGGGCCCCGATCAGGCCAGCATCGATCGTGGGCTTGTCAGATGCGGCCAGCCGCTCGAGTTCTCGTTGCCCGGTACTGAGCTCCTCTTCCGAGGGCGCCAGGTTGTCGAGGAGCCGGACATGGAAGCGGGGCCCTCTGCTCTGGGACGGGGCCAAAGAACTCATCACCCACCGTGTGGGTGAGCCTTTCGAAGAGCTTGGTGGTACGAGGGGAAGCCACATCCAAATCGTCGGCACGCCCCGATGTCGGTTGAGCCGGCAATCAGGGGGCCAAAACGGCGAATCGGGCCCGCTGGGGCCCGATTCGGTGCTTCACGAGTGAAGGTGACTCAGTCGGTGGCGTTCTCCGCCCCGGCTTCGGCCTCAGCGCCGGAGCGCTTGCGGCGCCCATAGCGACGCTCGAAGCGTTCGACGCGACCGGCGGTATCGACGATCTTCATCTTGCCGGTGAAGAAGGGATGGCTCGCACTGGAGATCTCCACCTTGTAGAGGGGATAGGTCTCGCCCTCGTGCTCGGTGGTGTCACTGGTCGCCACCGACGAACGGGTGATGAAACGGGCGCCGGCGCCGGTGTCCTCGAAGACGACCAGGCGGTACTCGGGGTGGATTCCTTCTCGCATCAGCGCTCCTCTTTGAAGGTGACGTGCTGACGGGCCACGGGGTCGAACTTCTTCAGCTCGAGGCGCTCGCGGGTGTTGGTCTTGTTCTTGCGGGTCACATAGGTGTACCCGGTGCCGGCGGTGGAGCGCAGCTTGATGATCGGTCGCTTGTCGGACTTGGCCATCAGACCTTCACTCCCCGGCGGCGCATGTCGGCGAGAACCGCGTCGATGCCCCTCTTGTTGATCGTCTTGATCCCACGGGCGCTGACGGTGAGGGTCACCCAGCGCTTCTCGCTCTCGACCCAGAACCGCTGCCGCTGGATGTTGGGGTTCCAACGACGACGGGTCTTGCGCTGCGAGTGGGAGACGTTGTTGCCGAACGACGGGCGGCGCCCGGTCACCTGGCAGATCATCGACATCTCGAACTCCGTTCGTGTTCTTCCCGGGGATACGGGGCGCGGTTGCCCACCCGGCTCCGGGCCAGCGAAGAAGTGTAGAGGGTTGGTACCGCGATCCCCTATTCGGCGAGAACCTCGGCAAAACGCCCGACCGTGCCGGTGGCGGCCAGGAACAGGCTGGGCTCGATCAACTCGAGCTCCATGATCGTGGGCACCCCGCCGGAATCGACCAGATCGACGCAGGCGTACAGGAGCTCGGAACCGACCGTTTCGAGAGCCGACCGTCCCAGCTCGATCTGCTCGGTCGACGCCTCGGTCGCCTCGACGCGCGCTCCGAGATGGACCTGGGCCCGGAACTCGCCAGGCGGGGTCGGTTTCGCCACTGCGTGGGAGAACTCGCCGCCCATCCAGATCAGCGATGTTTCGAGTCCGGGCATGAAGGGCTGCATGAGGGCGTCGCCGAGATCGTTGAGCATCTCGAGGTGGGTTTGTGCCCCCGGCGCGGACGAGGCGAAGACCTCGACCCCGAACCCACCCACACCCACCGCCGGCTTCAATACGATGTCTTCCCATCCCACCTCGGCCGCGGCCTCGGCCACGATCACCCCCGAATGCTCGCCACAAACGCCCGAGGGGATGACCGGTAGACCGGCGGCAGCGAGATCGAGCAGGTACCCCTTGTGAACGTTCCACTCGACGACGGCAGCCGGGTTCCAGAGGTCGGTGGCCCCTCCGACCCGTTGGCACCAGTCGAGAAAGCGGTCGTGATGGTCCGGGTAGTCCCACGTCGAGCGAATGACGACCCGTTCGGCAGCAGCCCAGTCGATGTCGGGGTCGGTCCACGACACCAGAGCGGCATCGACCCCGAGGGCGAGCAGGGCGTCGACCACCGCCGCCGACTCTTCGTCGGGTTCGGGTAGCACCGAGCCGGTGACGAGCAGGATGGCCCCGCCGCTCACCCACACTCCCGACAAGTACCGATGAGGTCGAAGCGATGGGCATCGGCCCGAAAGCCGCTCTGGGCCTGGACCTCACCGAGCAGACGGCTCACCGATCCCTCGAAGTCAGTGGTGGTCTCGAAGTCGAACACCGAGCCACAGTCTCGACACACCAGATGGTGGTGGTGGTCCTCGGTGAGGTCCTCGGCCAGCTCGAAATGGGCATGTCCGTCTCCGCTGTGGATGCGATGGACGGCACCACCCGACTCGAGCACGGCCAGGTTCCGGTAGACCGAGCTCTGGGCCAGCGAGTCGTCGAGGTCGAGCACATCATTCATGGTGAGTGGCCGGCGAGCCGATGCGAGCAGATCGATGAGCCGACGTCGACCCCTGGTGTAGCGCTGGTCGTGGCGGGTCAATCGGGCTCCCACCTCGCGGTGCAACGCGTCGCCGGCCGGATCGCTCACGGATCAGGAGCCAGGGTCGACTTCGGGTCGCAGGGTCGGGAACAGGATGACGTCGCGGATGGTCGTCACGTCGGCCAGCAACATGACCAGTCGGTCGATGCCGATGCCGAGACCACCGGTGGGCGGCAGGCCGTAGTCGAGGGCCCGAAGGTAGTCCTCGTCAACGGCCATGGCCTCCTCGTCGCCCTCGGCCCCGAGTCGGGCCTGGTCCTCGAACCGGGCCCTCTGCTCATCGGGATCGACCAGCTCGGAGAAGGCGTTGCACAGCTCCCGTCCGGCGACGATGGCCTCGAAGCGTTCGGTCAGGCCGTCCCGCTGGCGATGATCGCGCGACAGGGGGGAAACCTCCTTCGGGTAGTCGGTGACGAAGATCGGACCCCAGAGCTCGGCCTCGGTGGTCTTCTCGTAGAGTTCCAGCAGGATCTTGCCGGGACCATAGGAGTCCTCGAGGGGTACCTCGTACTTCTCGGCCAGCGCCTTCAGCTCATCCATGGGCGTGTCCATCGACACGGCCACGCCGATCTGATCCTCGATGAGGTCGGTCATCGAGGCCCGACGCCAGGGGGCCGTCAGGTCGACCTCGCGGCCGTCATAGGTCACCACGGAGCCGCCGGTGAGCTCGACGGCCAAGTACGAGACGAGCTGTTCGACCAGCTCCATGATGTCGTTGTAGTCAGCGTAGGCCTGGTACAGCTCGAGCATCGAGAACTCGGGATTGTGACGAGTCGACAGACCTTCGTTGCGGAACACCCGGGCGATCTCGAAGACCCGCTCGAACCCGCCCACGGTGAGCCGCTTGAGGTAGAGCTCGGGGGCGATGCGTAGGTAGAGCTCCATGTCCAAGGCGTTGTGGTGAGTGGTGAACGGTCGGGCCAGGGCGCCACCCGGCACCGGATGGAACACCGGCGTCTCCACCTCCATGAAGCCCCGGTCCTCGAGCCAGCGACGGGTGAGAGAGACGAGCTTGGAGCGCATCTGGAAGGTGGCCCGGGACTCCTCGGTGACCCAGAGGTCGACATAGCGCTGACGGAACCGGGTGTCCGCGTCACTGAGCCCGTGCCACTTGTCGGGGAAGGACCGACGGGTCGGGGCCAGCAGGACCCACTGGTCGACCTTGACCGACAGCTCGCCCCGCCGGGTGGTCATGACCTCGCCCGTCACACCGATCCAGTCACCCAGGTTGAGGTCGCCGAACCCGTCGAAGTCGGGGGTGCTGGCCTTGGGGGCGAACAACTGGATCCGGCCCGACGAGTCCTGGAGGGTGCCGAAGCCCAGCTTGCCCTGGATGCGGCGCAGCATGAGCCGGCCGGCGATGGTGACGCTGGTGCCCGTCTCCGTACCCGGTTCGAGCTCGCCGTACTCCTCGTGGAGGCCGGCTGAGGTGGCGTCGGGCTCGAATCGGTAGGGAATATCGGTCATCGCTGGTCTTCGCCTCAGGGGGTCTGGTGGGTGGCGTGGGGTTCGATGTCGAGGCCTATGTCCAGGACGGGGGCCGAGTTGGTCAATGAGCCCGACGACACGAGATCGGCGCCGGTGTCGCCATAGGCGCCGATGGTCTCCAGGGTGACACCCCCGGACACCTCGAGCAGGCATCGTTTCTGACCGAGCTCGGTGGCGGCGGCCTCAGCGGCGGTCACCGCCTCGCGGATCTGGTCGGGGGTCATGTTGTCGAGCAGGACGAGATCGGCGCCGGAGCGAACCGCTTCGAGGGCCTGATCGAGACGGTCGGCTTCGACCTGCACGGTCTTGCCCGGCCACTGGGCTCGGGCCCGGGCCACCGCCTCGGTGATGGTCGTGCCCACCAGGTGGTTGTCCTTGAACATGATCCACTCGGACAGGTTGCCCCGGTGGTTGGCACCCCCTCCCGCCCGGACCGCGGCCTTCTCGAGGGCCCTCAGTCCGGGAGTGGTCTTGCGGGTGTCCCAGACCTGGATGCGGCCGTCGGCCACCCCCACGAACTCGGCGACGCGGGTGGCGATGCCCGAGAGGTGACCCAGGAAGTTGAGGGCGGTCCGCTCGGCGGTGAGCATCGTGTGCAGGGGGCCCTCGAGGGTGGCGATGATGGTGCCCGGTTCGAGCGCGTCGCCGTCGGTGAGGTGCCAGGTGACCTCGATGGAGGGGTCGACGGTGGCGAAGGCGTGAGCGGCGCAGGCCTGGCCGGCCAAGACCCCGCGGGCCCGGGCCCCGAGGGTGCCCGTGGCGCCGATCGAGGGATCGAGGAGCATCGACGTGACGTCGCCGAGCGGGGTGGTGTCCTCGAGCAGGGCGGCCTGCACCGCAGGCCCGACGACCGACAGAGGGGGGTGTAGCTCGGGTCTCATGGGGTCAAGCCTGCCCGATCCTGACCGCAATCCGGAACGGGGACCCCGAAACGGTGTCCGGGGGCGAGTCGGAGCGGGTGTGGGCCCCCTGTGAGCCGGTGCGTTCCCCGGCTGCGGCCAGCAGGGAGCGACCAACGACCAGGAGATTGGCCAACTCGGCCTCGGGCCTGTCCCCATCAGGGTTGCACCTGGCGGCCAGCTCCCCGACCACCCCCGCGGTGGCCGCCAGGGATTCGGCGCTGCGGAGCACCCCGGCGCCGCGGGTCATGGCCGCCTGTAGGGCGGCGCGGCCGGCCGCCGGATCCGTGGTGCCCGGCCCCGACGGCAGCTCCATGGGATCAATGACCAATTGACGAACGTCGACTCCCGGCGAAACGTTGGGCGCTGAACCCACCACCCCTCGCATGGCCCCCGTGGCCGAAGGGCCCTCGCTTCTGACCGCGATGGCCTCCACGGCCCGGGGCGCGAACACCATGCCCTCGAGCAGGGAGTTCGATGCCAGCCGGTTGGCCCCGTGTACACCGGTGCAGGCCACTTCACCGGCGGCCCAGAAGCCGGGCACGCTCGACGCACCGTCGAGATCGGTGATGACGCCCCCACACAAGTAGTGAGCGGCAGGGGCGATGGGCAAGTAATCGACCCCAGGGTCGAGATCCAGCTCGGCCAGGGACGCCGCGATGGTGGGGAAGCGCTCGAGGAAGTGTTCGAGCACGGTGGCATCGAGCCAGAGGTGGTCGACGTCCTGTTCGATCATGCGCGCCGTCATCGCCCGCGACACCTCGTCACGGGGTAGGAGCTCGTCGATGAACCGTTCGCCGTTCCTGTCGCGCAGGAGAGCCCCATGACCGCGGAGAGCTTCGGAGAGCAGGGGTCGCGGCATCAGGGGATGGTGCAGAGCGGTGGGGTGGAACTGGAAGAACTCGAGATCAGCTACCGCGGCACCCGCCCGCAGGGCCATGGCCACCCCGTCGCCGGTGGCCTCGACTGGGTTGGTGGTGACCGCGAACAGCTGACCGGCACCGCCGGCGGCACACAGGACGTTTCGGGCCCGGAGGTCGAGCCGTGACCGGTCAGCCAGCCGGACCTGGGCGCCGACGCAGCGACCGGCCTCGACCAGCAGATCGGAGGCGAAGGCATGCTCATGGATGACCGCCGCCGTCCTCTGAACGGCCGCCACGAGAGCCCGTTCGATCTCGGCGCCTGTTGCCGCTCCCCCGGCGTGGAGGATGCGGGGCATCGAATGGCCCCCCTCGCGGGCCAGGAGGTAGTCGCCGTCGGAACCCCGATCGAACATGGCCCCAAGGGTGATCAGCTCGCTGACCCGGCCCGGGCCCTCATCCACCAGAACCCGCACCGCGTCGACGTCGCACAGCCCGGCGCCGGCCGCCAGGGTGTCGGCCAGGTGGAGGTCCGTGGAGTCGGGGTCGCCGCCCAACACCGCGGCCACCCCACCCTGCGCCCAGCGGGTGGTGGTCTGGTCGAGCTCACCCTTGGTGACCACGCCGACGGCCATGCCATGGACCTCCACGGCCCGCACGGCGGCCGACAGGCCGGCCACGCCGCTGCCGATGACAAGGAGATCGAGGGGCTCGGTCACAGTAGACAGTCAGTCAGCACGGGGGGAGAGCTCAAGCTCGAACAGGTCGCCCAGGGCCTCGACATCGCCGACAGCCGTCTCCGGGTCCCAGCCGGGCACATCGAGATCGGGGGCCAGATCGAGGAGGGGCCGCATCACGAAGTTGCGCTCGTGCATGCGGGCGTGGGGCACGGTGAGATCGTCCTCTTCGACGGCCACCCCTTCGACCCACAGGACGTCGACGTCGAGGGTGCGGGGGCCCCACCGGACCCTGCGCACCCGCCGGGCCTGTCGTTCGAGCTCGCGGCACACCCTCAGTAGGCGCCGGGGGGTGAGGGTCGTGTCGAGCTCGACGACGATGTTCAGATAGGCCCCCTGGTCGGGTCCGCCCACCGGCTCGCTCTCGTAGACCGGTGAGACGGCCACCAGGTCAGGGACGGCCTGGACGGCCCGGCGCAGGAACTCGAGGCGGTCACCGAGATTGCTGCCCAGCCCCAGGAAGGCCCGCATCTCAGCTCTCGCCCTGATGGCCAAGGACCGCTACGGCCGAGCACGGGTCACCCGGTTCAACCAATGGGACGCCAAAGTACGCCGCGGCGCCCCGGAAGGCGGGTCATGCGGGCTGGGAGGGAACTTGTTTGGCTAGTGAGGCCAGCTCGCGGCCCACCGGACCGAGCTGTCGTTCCAGGATCTTCTCGATCATGGTGATGGCCTCTGGCGGCTCGGGCAGCATGCCCGCCCATACGAGATAGCCGGCAAGTACGCCGGCCAGACGGTCCGAGAGCTCCTCCTGGTGCAGGACCAGGCGGTGGCCGGCGTTCAGCATGGCGCTGACCTCGGCGTAGAAGGTGGCGAGGAAGTTCAGGGCCACGTCGGTGGAACTGAAGGGCCGGTGCAGCCAGTTGACGCCCAGCTCGTCGTAGTTGTGGAGATTGTGGGGTGCTGAGCTGAGCGAGATCACGTAGGTGAAACCCTGCTCGCGGATCCAGATGATCTCTTCCTGACGCCGTACCCGACGATGGTTGGCGCCGTACCCACCCGGACGCTCACAGACCGCCAACTTGCCCTGGATGATCCAGGTGAAGTTGCGGGGCTTGATGCCCTGAGCCCACTTCCCCTTCATCGCCATACCGACACCCCGTCGACGTGGGGCCCGCGAACACGCAGGAGATGGAAATGGGGGACAGGCACGGCTCTGGAGTCTAGCCGAGGTGGAGCGTTACCGGGAAGGCCAGACCGTCCCATATTCTCACCCTGTGTGCGATTCCTGACCGCGCAAGGTGATGTCGCCAAAGAGTCCGGCCAGCTGGGCGTCGTCGAGGGTCTCGTGTTCGACCAGGGCCTCGGCCAGACGGTCGAGGACTACCCGATGCAGGGTGAGCACTTCGCGGGCCTGGTCATGGGCCTCGTCAACCAGGCGCCGGACCTCGGCGTCGATGGATGCAGCCGAATCGTCGGAATAGTCGCGCTCGTGCCCGACCTCGCGGCCCAGGAACACCTCACCACTGCTCGAACCGAGCTTGCGGAGCCCGAGCTCGGGGCTCATGCCCCATTCGGTGATCATGGACCGGGCCAGGGTGGTAGCCCGATCGATGTCGTCGGCCGCGCCGGTGGTGGGGTCTCCGAAGATGATCTCCTCGGAGGTGCGGCCGCCCAGCAGCATGGCCAGTTGGTCGAGAAGCTCGGATTGGGTGCGCAGGTACTTGTCCTCGCTGGGCAGAGCGAGGGTCCAGCCCAGAGCCCGACCGCGGGCCACGATCGACACCTTGTGGATGGGGTCGGTGTTGGGCAGTACGTGGCCGACCAGGGCGTGACCGGCCTCGTGGTAGGCGATGACCCGCTTCTCCTTGTCGGACATGGCCCGGGTCTTGCGTTCGGGACCGGCCAGGACGCGATCGATGGCGTCTTCCATCTCGGCCATACCAACCAGTTCGAGGCTGCGACGGGCGGCCAAGAGCGCCGCCTCGTTCATGAGGTTGGCCAGGTCGGCGCCAGTGAACCCCGGGGTGCGGCGGGCCAGAATGCGCAGGTCGACGTCGCGGGCCAGAGGCTTGCCGGTGCTGTGGACCTTCAGGATGGCGTCACGGCCCTCGAGATCGGGCTGATCGACAACGATCTGACGATCGAAGCGGCCCGGCCGCAGTAGGGCCGGGTCGAGGATGTCGGGGCGGTTGGTGGCGGCGATCAAGATGACACCGGTGGCCAGATCGAAGCCGTCCATCTCGACGAGGAGCTGGTTGAGGGTCTGCTCACGCTCGTCGTGGCCGCCACCCAGGCCGGCACCGCGGTGGCGACCAACGGCATCGATCTCGTCTACGAAGATGATGGCCGGCGAGTTCTGCTTGGCCTGTTCGAACAGGTCGCGTACCCGGCTGGCGCCGACGCCCACGAACATCTCGACGAAATCGGAGCCGGAGATCGAGAAGAACGGTGCTCCGGCCTCGCCGGCGACGGCCCGGGCCAGGAGGGTCTTGCCGGTACCGGGGGGTCCGTACAGCAGGACACCCTTGGGGATCTTGGCGCCGATGGCGTGGAACTTGGCCGGGTTCTCGAGGAACTCCTTGATCTCACGCAACTCCTCGACGGCCTCGTCGGCCCCGGCGACATCGGCGAAGGTGACCTTGGGCTCGTCCTTGGAGAAGCGCCGGGCCTTGGACTTCCCGAATGCCATGACCTTGCCGCCCCCTCCCTGCATCGAGTTGATGAAGTAGAGGAACACCCCGATCAGCAGGAGGATGGGCAGCAGGGTGAACAGGAGCTCGAGCCAGAGGGGGTCGATCTCGGGGTCGGTGTCGGGGTCGATGCCCGCAGCCAGAAGCTCGGTGGTGAGCTGCTCCTCGTACCCGTCGGGGTAGTCGACCCGGTACTCGGTGCCGTCGTCGAGCTCACCCACCACGGCGTTGCTGCGAGCCTTGATGGTGGCGCTGTCGATGTCACCGGTTTCGAGCTGTTGACGGAACTCACCGAGGTTGACCTCGCTGACCTCCGGCCCCCGCCGGAGCCAGTTCCATCCCGCGAACAGAACGATGATGACCACGGCGGCAAGAAGGATTCGGCGAGAACGAGTCACGAGGGCTCCAGGCTATCGGTACCGTCCCAGGAGACGGACGGCCGAAACCCCTGTCGGCAGAACGTCCGACCGCTTCAGGGCATCAGGTGCCCCTGCTAGAGAGGGGGCCCTGAGTAGGAGGCGATGAAAGGGACGTTGCGGTATTTCTCTGCGACATCGAGTCCGTAGCCCAGAACGAAGTCGTCGGGGATCCGAAAGCCGACGTACCGCAGATCGAGCTCGTCCTCGTCGCAGCTCTCGCGCACCAGCAGGGCGCACACCTCGAGCGAGGCCGGGTTGCGGGCCTGGAGGTTCTTGCGGAGGTAGCTCAGGGTCAGCCCGCTGTCGACGATGTCCTCGACCAGCAGAACGTCGCGACCGTCGAGGTCGAGGTCGAGGTCCTTGACGATGCGCACCACGCCGCTGGTGCGGGTCGAGGAGCCGTACGACGACACGGCCATGAAGTCGAACTCGACGGGCAGATCGATGACCCGGGAGAGATCAGCCATGAAGACGGCTGCACCTTTCAGCACGCACACGAGCAGGGGCGCCCTCCCTTCGTACTCGGCGGTGATCGTGGCCCCGAGCTCGCCGATACGGGCCTGGAGGTCATCGGAGGTGATGAGGATCTCGCCGATGTAGGGATCGGATGCCGGCCATTGATCGTCGGGTGAGTCATGGGTCACGAGGGCGACCGTAGCTCTACTTCGAGGCGGCCAGCACGACGAGCGACCCGCACCCCGCCGGCCACCTCGCACGCCCGGCGTTCGAGCCGGGCCACTTCGAGCACCCGTTCGACCGCGGCCTGGTCCGGTGGGTAGCCGTGGATGTGGGGCCGCAGCCAGCAGCGCACCGCTTCGGCCGCCAGGGCCGGGGGCGCAGTGGCGAGGGCGCGAGCGTCGGTGGGATCGATGCCGCCTGCGGTGGCGACCAGATGGTCGTTCGCGGCGCGGCACAGGTCGGCGTGGCGAACGAGAAGAGGAACCGGATCCCGATCACCAACGTCGGCCAGAACTGGCAGCACCTCGTGGCGGACGCGGTTGCGGCGGAAGCGGGGATCGGTGTTCGACGGATCGACCACCGGGCTCAAGCCGAGCCCGGCACACAGGATCTCGGTTTCGGCCCGCCTCAGCCCGAGGATGGGCCGGTTCGGTCCGGGGCGGATGCCGGATGCACCCGCCGGGCCCGCGCCCCGCAGGAGCTGGAGGATGACCGTTTCCGCCTGGTCCTCAGCGGTGTGGCCCGTGAGCACTCCCTCGGGAAGGGCGGCGTAGCGGGCCTGGCGGGCCCGGTTCTCGAGGTCGGAGCCAGCCTCGACCTCTACCGCCACCGAACGCCAGGGCACGTCGAGGGCTTCGGCCACCTCGCCCACCCGGACGGCCTCGGAGGCGGAGCCGGGTCGTAACCGATGGTCGACGTGTACCGCCTCCGGGTGGCAGCCGGCGGCAACCGCCAACACGAGAAGGGTGAGCGAGTCGGCTCCCCCGGACACCGCGCAGACCACAGGCGTGCGCGGGGCCGGAAACGAGCACCGGGAGAGCAGGTCGACGATCAGGGGATCGGACCGCCACCCGGGATCAGTTGGCGGCAGCATCCTCGAAGGACCGAACCCGTTCGATCCATCGGGAGGGCTCGCGGATCTCGCCCAGGTCGGGCAACATCTCGGGCGACTCCCACACCCGGTCGAAGAAGGCACGGCCCCCGGCGACCTCGACGGCAGCGATGAAGGCTTCGCCCTGTTCATACTGTTTGAGCTTGGCCTCGAGCCCGATCAGGCGCTGGAGGATTCGGGTGGCACCACCGCTCTGTTGACGCCGGGCTTGGAGGACCCGGGCGAAGCGTCGGGCGCTAGGCACGAAATCGGCCCCGGCGCGGGTCATGGTGACATCGCCGTGGCCCTCCAGGAGCGACATCATCCCCGAGATCTGATCGATGATGGCTCTCTGCTCGGCTGAGGCGAGGGAGTGGGCCAGACCACCCTCTTCGAGGGGTTTGCCGCCGGCCTTGCGCTCGAGCACCATCTGCTTGAGCCCATCGAAGAAGTGGTCGGCGTCGGCGTCGAGGGTGGCCAGAACCTGTTCGACGAGCGAGAGAAAGTGGGGGCGAAGCCAGGGCACGCCGGTGAACTGGGCCCGGTGGGTGACCTCGTGGAGGGCCAGCCACAACCGGAACTCGTCGGGGGGGAACGCGAACCGCTTCTCGATGGTGAGGACGTTGGGCCCGACGTAGTAGACGATGTCCTGGTCATCGGGATCCTCATCTTCGACGATGAGCAGGTCGTACTGGCCGAGGACGCGGGTACTCATCCAGCCCAGCACCAGACCAACCTCGGCGCCGGAGACCTTGCGGCCGGCGGGCGCGAACCGTGACGAGCCCATCTGGTCGTCGAGCTGTTCGATGAGGGGTTTGAGTAGGCGCTGGAAGCTGGCGATGTTGGCCCGGATCCAGTCGGTGCGGGAGGCAACCCGGGCCCGAGCGGGGCCGCGATCGCTGTGCAGGCCGGTCTCGGCCGCAACCAGCCCTTCGGCCCGTTCGGTCATCTCGGCGAAGTCGGCTTCGAGAGTTGGGTCCGAGAGGCCTTGCTGGCTCAGACCACGGTGGGCGACCCGGGTGGCGACCCGTTCAGCGAGCTCCCAGTCAACGGCACCCGACACGAACCAGCGCTACTTCCGCGGGTACTTGGGAAGGACCACTTTTTTGATGTAGCCGATGATGATCGCTACAACCAGGGCGACTGAGCCGGCCATCAGAACCACACCGATCCACCAGTGCCAGACCACACCTGCGAGAAGAGCCATGTCCCGACTCTACCCAGCCCGGCCGGGCCGGGGCACGTTTGGCCGGCGGACCGACTTCACGGGACCCTCGTCGGCCATGAGGGTTTGGAGGCGGTCGGCCCCCGCTAGCGAGGATCTTCGCCCAGGGCGTCGAGGATACGACGGCGCAGGCACTCGGGAGCCCGGTCCACACACCGGCTGGCGATGACCTGACGAAGCTCGGCTTCGAAGTCGTGGGCCGACGCACAGTGCCCGCACGAGTCGAGGTGGTGGTGGCTCTGGTCGCGGGCGGTGTCGGCGATCTCCTTGTAGGAGAGACCCCGACCACCGGAGGCCGGATACCCCCATCCGAACGCAGGTACGGCTCGGACCACCTAGAGTCCGCGGCATGTGGCTCCGTCTCCGTCAGATCGCAATTGTCGCCGAAGACCTCTACCAGACCGGGCTCGACATCAGCACGGTTCTCGGGGTCGAACCGTGTTTCACCGACCCTGGCGTCGGTGTCTTCGGCCTGAAGAACACCCTGTGGCCGGTCGGCACCCAGTTCATCGAGGTCGTGACCCCCACCCAGGACGGCACGGCCGGCGGGCGCTACATCGAGCGCCGCGGCGGTGATGGCGGCTACATGGTCATCACCCAGGTCGATGATGTGCAACACCGCCGCCAGCACGCGGCCGAGCTCGGGGTGAGGGTCGCTCACGACCTGTCCTACCCCGACGAGGGGCACGACGGCATCCAGCTCCATCCCGGTGACACCGGAGGCAGCTTCTTCGAGATGGACCAGATGACCATGGAGGGCGGCGACGCCGAAGGCGGGCCCTGGCATCCGGCTGGGAGGAACTGGGCTCCATACGTGCGCACCGATTCGGTGTCGGGCATATCTGCCGCCGAGCTCCAGAGCCCGGAGCCCTCGGCCCTCTCTGCCCGCTGGGCCTCCATTGCCGAGATCGATCTCACCACCGACGTCGATGGTCACCCGGTCCTACAGCTCGACAACGCGGCCATTCGGTTCGTCGAAGACACCGACGGCCGGGGCGAGGGCCTCGGCGGCATCGATGTCATCACCGAGAACCGCAACGCGATCCTGGCCGGTGCCGATGCCCGCAATTGTCGCGTGAGCGACGACCAGGTGATGGTGGGTGGACTCCGGGTCAACCTCCGCCGAGGCTCACCCGATCCAACCCCGATCCGGGATGCCGAAAGCCGCTAGAAGCCGTGTAGCTGGGCCCTGGTTGCCATTTCGATGCCCGCGGCCTCGACGACATCGAGGCCAACCGGCCGACCAACCTCTTGAACGCCGAGGGTCACGACCCCGTCATCGGTCCTGAGCACCACATCGATCTCGTGGGTCTCGGGGTTGGGGATGAGCTCCCGCACCAGATCGAGGTCAACCCCCAGCCGGCGGCCCCCAACGAGGAAGGTGAACACCTCCTGGGTTGTTTCGATCCTCGAGCTCGTGGGTTGTCCACCCGTATCAAGCATTCGTTCTCCATCCACACTCGTACCATCAGTCTCGGCCCGACCCCGAAGACCGTTAGGTCTCGGCGCGATGCTCAAAACTGACCTGCGGTCAGCTCGAGAGGAGGGGTTCGATCAGATCGCGCATCGACGCCACCCCGACCCGATCGTTCTCGTCATCCTGGACGACCACGTGCCTCACCCCGGCCTCGATCATGAGACTGGCGACGTCGCCGATGGAAGCGGTCGGGCGCACCGAGATGACATCTCTGGTCATGATGTCGGTGGCCCACCCGGCGGCGCCGGCGTCGCCCAGAGCCAACGAACGCACGATGTCGCGTTCGGTCACGATGGCCAGCTCACCGTCCCGTTGGCGGACCAATAGAGCTCCACACTCGCCTTCGGTCATCCGGAGGGCCAGCTCCTTGAGTGAATCGTGGCCCTCGGCCATGAGCGCCGGGATGGCGGCTACGGCGACCACCGAGTCTTCACTGGTGATGAGCATGGGACTACCTCCGACCCAAGTCTGGAGCCCGACCCTGGATGGTCCCAGAGACCAACGTCCCGACGGCTATTCGAACAGACCAGAGCCCATTCCGGCCACGATCTCCTCGTCGCTCAGGCCGGCCACTCCACCCCAGATCTCGAAAGCATGTTCACCAAAGGTTGGTGAACGTCGGTGGGGCAACAGATCCGACTCGCTGAACCGGGCCGGGAACCGATCAGCCGGGCGATCACCGAAGTGGGGATGACCGTTCACTTGCTGCCAGAAATCACGAGCCTGGTGCTGGGGGTCGGCCATGAGCCCCCGGGCACCTTGGACGACGCCTGCTGGTACCCCCTGGCTCTGGAGGAGGTCCATCACCTCGTGGGCCCGGCGGGTCATGCACCAATCGGCCAGGGATCGGCGAACTGTGGTGGCCTCGGCCCGGCGGCCGAAGGCAGAGGCGAGATCAGCCCGATCGGCGAGATCAGCCCGATCCATGGCTCGGGCCAGCCGGGGCCATTGGTCGTCGTCGGCCGTGATGGCCACCCACTCATGGTCAGCGGCCGGGAAGATCCCGTTCGGCTCGACGATGTCGAGGCCGTCGGTGTTGCCGTCGGGTGTTGCCGATCGGCCATTGGCCATCTCGTCGATGAGGGCGGGGCCGATCAGGTAGCTACCGACCTCGAGCTGGGCCAGGTCGATGAGCTGGCCTTGCCCGGTGCGTTCGCGGGCTTCGAGGGCTTCGAGGATCATGAGCGCGGCGGTGAACCCGGCGGCGTGGTCGTTGAGTGAGAACCCCACGCCCACGTCGCGTCGATCAGGCGGGTTGGTGAGATAGGTGAGGCCGCACAGGGCGTGAATGGTGGGGGCGTAGCTGATCACGTCGCGCCACGGCCCATGGTGGCCACAGCCCGACATGGTCACATAGATGAGCCGGGGGTTCCAGGACGACACGGTGTCCCAGTCCAGTCCCCACGAGTCGAGCACCCCGGCGCTGTAGTTCTCGATGAGCACGTCGGCCTGCTCGATGAGCTTTCGCACCGGGCCCAGAGCCTCGGGGTGGCGCATATTGATGAGCGCTGACCGCTTCGACCGGTTCCACACCGCGTAGTAGGGGTAGTCATCTTGGTTTACCAATGTGGCCCGGGGTTCGTGCTGGAGCTTCATCACGTCAGCCCCCAGATCGCCCAGCGTACGAGTACAGAAGGGCCCGGCCAGCACCCAGGTGAAGTCGACGATGCGGACCCCGGCCAGGGGAGCGGTCGTAGGGTCGGCCCCCGACGGCGATGACGGTGCGGGAGCATCGCCCCAATCGGCCAACACATCGTTCAGCGGTGTGGGTTCGAGGGGCGGGGGAGCCGGGGACGGGGCGGGAGTTCCCTGGAGGCGAGCCAGGCTGGCCGGTCGCAACAGCTCGGGACCGTCCCAGCGGACCGGCTGGTAGAAGCCACGGTGGGCGAACTGGGGATTGGTGGCCGCCTGGGCCGGTGTCTGCACCTCGCCGAGGGCCACGTGGCGGCCCGGGGATTCGGCGAAGAGCTCAGAAGCGTCGTGACGGGCCACGAACGTCCTGACCACCGTCATGAACTCCTCGCGCCTCTCGAGAATCTCCTCGACCTCCATTCCATCGAACACGACGGAGTCGACCAGTCCATCCGCCAGCATCCAGTCGACCAGGAGCTGGGGAGTAGGGGTGGGGGTGATCATGACCGCCCCGGTCCTGGCGGGAGCGACGTCGTAGAGTCCCAGCCAGTGAAGGGCCGCCTGGCGGGTCGGTTCCTTCACCAGATCGAGGATGTCGTCGTACCAATACTGCATGAAGAGATTCTCGATCGAACCGGTCACCACCTCGTGCAGGGACACGTCGACGTGTTGACCCACCCCGGTGTGGCGAGCGTGACGCAGGGCGGCGAGGGCGCTGACCGCGGCCACGAAGCCCCCGAAGTTCAGGTTCTGGCGGCCCCAAGTGTTCAGCGGAAAGTCGGGAAGTCCACCCAGCGAGCAGACCCCACCCAACGCTCCGGCCACCAGGTCGCTCGTGGCCCAGCCGGCGCGTGGGCCGGTGCGGCCGAACGGGGTGAGCGATACGTGTACGAGAGCGGGATGGTCGGCCGCCACCTGGAAGTGATCGAGGCCGTATTCGGCCAGCAAACCGGGGGCCAGGTCGTCGATCACGAGGTCGGCGGATCGGACCAACCGGCCCAGTTCCCGAGTGTCGGACCGGCGGGCGGGATCGAGGTCGACCCATTCCTTGCCACCCTCGTACCACCAGTCGAGGACTCCTCCGCGAGCCGCCGCCGCGGCATCGACCATGGGTCGCCCCGAAGACCCACGACGACCCACCCGGACCACCGACGACCCCGCCTCGGCCAGCAGCTTCGTGGCGAACCGGCCCAGATCCCCGGTCAGGTCGACGACCTTGACGCCCTCGAGTGCCCCCCCGTTGCCCATGGCGGCTCATTGAATCACGACCGGGCCAGCGGCGCCCGAAGGAGACGAGATCCGGAGACCCGTGCTAATGGACCCAGCCGGTCAGACGACTACTGACGGCAGTAAACATCGGACCGCCCATTGTCGGGCCCACCCCAAGCGAGATCTCAAATGAGCAAACTTCTCCGCCGGATACCTCTCAAGGTCATTCTCGGACTCCTCGCCGTCATTCCGCTGCTGGGTATGAGCCTGTTCGCACTGGGTGAAGCGTTGGGGCGGCGAGCCGAGGCCAGCGCCGCTGGCGACGTCGAGGAACTGATCCAACTCTCGGTTCGGGTCGGCGAGGTCCTGCACGAGACCCAGAAGGAGCGGGGAGCCAGCGCGGTGTACATGAGCTCCGACGGGGCCAGGTTCGGGTCCGAGCTCCGCTCCCAGCAGACCCAGACCGACGTCGCAGTGGTCTCGCTCATGGGACTCCTCGACGAGCACGAGAACGGGTTGCCCGCCGACATCACCGCACTGCTGGCCCACCCTCTGGCTGAGCTCGATCGCATAGAGAGCCAACGGGGTTCGGCTCTGAGTCTGGCCGTACCGACCGGAGAGATTGTCGGGTACTACACCGCACTCAACGAAGAGCTCCTGCGGATTGTCGCAGTAGCGGGGACCGCAGCCGATGACCCCGTCCTGCTGCGTGACGGGTTGAGCTACGGCGCCTTGCTCAACGCCAAGGAACGGGCCGGCATCGGGCGAGCCCAGTTGGCCTCGGTGTTCGTCAACGACACCTTCACTCCCAGCGAGTACCGCGCCATCGTGGCCAACATCGCGGCCGAGGAATCCTTCCTGACCCTTCTGACCAACATGGCTACACCTGAGATCATCACTGCGTTCGGACAGATGCAGTCCGGATCCGAGGTGGCCGAGGTGGCCCGCCTCCAGGCCATTGCCCTCGATGCCGACATCACCTCTGAGTCATTCGCGGGCTTCGGGGTCGATGGCGCGACATGGTTCGACACCGCAACCGATCGAATCGGGCTGTTCAAGGACCTGGAGGACCTCCAGGCCGAGCTGATGATCGATGGTGCCGCCCAACTGATCAGCGACGCCAACGGGGCGTTTCGCCAATCGATGATCACCGCCGGCGTGGTGATGGTCTTGACGGCCGCCATCGTGTACCTCGTCATGATTGACCTGGTGCAGCGCCTACAGATCATCGCCGAGCGGGCCCGGGCCATCTCCCGAGGTGAGCTTGATCATGAGCCGATCCACAACCACTGCAATGACGAGATCGGTGAGGTGGCCGACTCGTTCAACGAAATGGTCTCGATGTTGTCGACGGTGGGCTCCCAGGCAAAGTCGATTGCTGATGGTGAGATTTCGGCTTCGGTATTGGATGAGAAGGTGCCCGGTGAGTTGGGTGACGCATTCTCCACGATGGTGGGGTCGCTCAAGACCATGGTCGATCAGCTACAGACTTCGTCACAGCAGTTGGCCGGCGCCGCCGAAGAGCTGACCGCGGTGTCATCGGCGATGGGTTCCTCGGCGGAGCAGACCTCCTCCCAGGCCACGACGGCGTCGACTACTGGCGATCAGGTGTCGTCGAGTGTGGCGACGGTGGCCGCGGCGATCGAGGAGATGAACGCGTCGATCCGTGAGGTGGCGTTGAACGCCACCGATGCTTCCAACGTGGCTTCTGACGCGGTCTCGGTGGCTCGGGCGACGTCGGACTCGATTTCCAAGCTGGGTGAGAGCTCAGAGGAGATCGGCAATGTGATCAAGGTGATCAACTCGATTGCCGAGCAGACGAACCTGTTGGCCCTCAATGCCACGATCGAGGCGGCTCGAGCTGGTGAGGCCGGCAAGGGGTTCGCGGTGGTGGCCAACGAGGTGAAGGAGCTGGCCAACCAGACAGCCGAGGCAACCGAGGAGATCTCTTCCCGGGTACGGGCCATACAGGCGGATACGGAAGGGGCGGTGACCGCGAATGTGCAGATCGGCGAGACGATCGACCGGATCAATGAGATCTCGGCGACGATCGCTTCAGCCGTTGAGGAGCAGTCGGTGACCACCGCCGAAATTGGTCGCAGCGTCGACCAGGCAGCGGCTGGTACCCAGGAGATCGCTTCGACGATCACCGCGGTGGCCGAAGCAGCCGAGAACACCCGTCAGTCGACCGACGAGACCAAGACCTCGGCCGAAGAAATGGCCCACATGGCCGCCGGCCTCAACCAGCTCGTCAGCAACTACCGCTAATTTCCGAAAGGTCACCATCGTGGATGAAATCATCGCTGAGTTCCTGGTCGAGAGCCACGAGGGGCTCGACCGGCTCGATCAGAACTTGGTGGTTCTGGAGACCGCCCCGGACGACACCGCCACCCTCACTGATGTGTTCCGAACCCTCCACACGATCAAGGGAACATGCGGATTCCTGGGCCTCGGCAAGCTCGAGCGCATCGCCCACAGCGGCGAGAACCTGCTCAGCCTGTTGCGGGACTCGGTACTGGAGATGGATGCTGACATCACCGACGCCCTGCTGGCGACCGTCGACGCCATCCGTTCGATGCTCGCCCACATCGAGGAGACCGAAGAGGAGGGCAACGACGACAACGAAGCCCTGATCGCCAGCCTCGACCGACTGGCAAGCCAGGCCGACCACGCATCAGAGGCCGAAACCCCACCGGAAGAACCCGAGCCGGCACCACCACCAGAGGCCGAAACCCCACCGGAAGCCGAGCCGGCACCACCACCAGAGGCCGAAACCCCACCGGAAGAACCCGAGCCGGCACCACCACCAGAGGCCGAAACCCCACCGGAAGCCGTTGAGCCCGCTGAGGATCCCGCGGCCGAGCGGATCGGCGACATCCTCGTGGACTCCGGGAGCGCCGATCGAACCGATGTCGAAATCGCCGCGACCGAGCAGGAGTTGGGCGACGACCGACAGTTGGGCACCATCCTGGTCGACGAGGGGCGAGCTGAGCCGCAGGCGGTCGAGAAGGCCGCAGCGAGTCAACGGAGCGCCGCGGACTCGACCATCCGGGTGGATGTCTCAGTGCTCGACACCCTCATGAACCTCGTGGGTGAGCTCGTACTCTCCCGAAACCAGCTCATGCAGCTCGCGTCGACCGCATCGAACAAGGACTTCGCGGCACCAGCCCAACGCCTGAACCTCATCACCAGTGAGCTCCAGGAAGGGGTGATGAAGACCCGCATGCAGCCGATTGGCCATGTCTGGAACAAGTTGCCGCGAGTAGTTCGGGACCTCTCGCACCAGTTCGGGAAGCAGATACGCCTCGAGCTCGAGGGCAAGGACACCGAGCTCGACCGGACCATCCTCGAGGCCATCAAGGACCCTCTGACCCATATGGTCCGCAACACCGCCGACCACGGCATCGAGAATCCCGAGGAGCGAGTCGCCGCCGGCAAAGACCCCGAGGGTGTCCTCAAGCTCAGCGCCACCCACGAGGGTGGCCAGGTCAATATCGAGATCAGTGACGACGGTAAGGGAATCGACGCCGACACCATGCGCCGCAAGGCGATCGACAAGGGCGTCATCTCGACCGAAGTGGCGGCCAAGATGAGCGACAACGAGTCGATCCAACTGATCTTCACCCCTGGGTTCTCGACCGCTGAGAGCATCTCCAACGTCTCGGGCCGGGGGGTGGGCATGGATGTCGTGCGCACCAATGTCGAGCGGATTGGTGGCTCTCTCGACGTGAAGACCGTGCTGGGCAAGGGCACGACCTTCAAGATCAAGATTCCGCTCACACTGGCGATCATCCCCGCGCTGACCATCACCTGCGCCGACAACAAGTACGCCATTCCCCAACTCAGTCTCCAAGAGCTCGTTCGCCTGGAGGAGACCGACCCTGAGCAGAAGATCGAGGATGTACACGGCGCCCCGGTCTACCGACTACGCGGTCGGCTCCTCCCGATCATCGATCTCCGCGAACACCTGGGAGTAGACCCGGTGGAGGAGCCCGGCTCGATCAACATCGTGGTCCTGCAGACCGACGGTCGGCTCTTCGGACTGGTCGTGGACGACATCCAGGACACCGAAGAAATCGTTGTCAAACCATTGGGCCGCGAGGTCAAGGATCTCGCCCTCTTCTCGGGGGCGACCATCATGGGCGACGGCACCGTCGCCCTCATCCTCGACGTCCTCGGGCTCGCCGGTGCCGCCCACATCCTGAGCCCAGGCTCCGCCCACCACGAAGCAGCGGCCGACCTCCACGACAGCACCTCGAGCGGAGAGACGGACGGCGACGACAACACTCTCCTCCTTCTCGGCTTCGACGCCGAATCGACCGCGGCGATCCCGCTGGCCGACGTCGAGCGGCTCGAAGAGTTCCCGGCCGATGCCCTCGAGCAGTCGGACGGCCGCACGGTGGCCCAGTACCGCGACGAGATCATGCCTCTCATCGACCTGGGCCCCGTTCTCGGCCAGGGCAACAGCGCCTTGTCCGGCGACGAACCGGCGAGCGTCGTGGTGTGCAACTACCACGGCATCTCCGTTGGCCTTGCCGTCCACAAGATTCTCGACATCGTCTCTCGGCCCCAAGTGAACCGAGCGGCCGACGGACGAGTAGAGACCGCCATCATCGCCGGCAACGTGACTGACGTGATCGATGCCGGCGATGTCATGGCCAGGTTCATCCCGGTACCCGAGCGGGCGCCGGAACCCATTGGAGCATTCACTTGACTACCACCACCGGCCTCCAGCTCTGTACCTTCAGGCTCGATCAGCTCTACCTGGGCATCGACGTGCTCGACGTCCAGGAAGTCCTCTACCACGCCGACGTGACCGCAGTTCCCCACGCCGCGCCGGCCATCAGGGGCCTCATCAATCTCCGGGGCCAGATCGCGACCACGGTCGACCTCCGAAGTCGGCTTGACCTTCCGGCCAACAATGATCCCGACGCTCGACCCATCCATGTGGTGGTTCGGACCGGCGGCGAGTCGGTGAGCCTCATCGTTGACTTCATCGGCGACGTGCTGGAGATCGATCCCAACCTCTACGAACCGCCCCCGGAGACCATGACGGGCATCGCCCGCACACTGATCATGGGGGCCTACAAGCTCGACGGAGAACTGCTCCTTGTTCTCGACGTCGCCAAAGCCGTGAACGTCCGTTCCCAGAGCATGGAGGTGGCGACCTGATGAAGGCCCTCGTCGTCGACGACGCACGCGTAGCTCGGAAGATGGTTGCGAGGATGATGGAACAGCTCGGTTTCACCGTCATCACCGCCGAGCACGGTCAGGACGCTCTCGACCAGCTCGACCCTGACGATCCACCCCAAGCGGTGGTGACCGATTGGAACATGCCGATCATGGACGGTGTCGAACTGGCGAAGGCCCTTCGCGGCACTCCATCGTTCGCCACCATCCCGGTGCTCATGATCAGCAGCGAAGCAGACCCCCGCCGGGTGGCCAAGGCGCTCATGGCTGGGGTCGACGAGTACCTGTTCAAGCCCGTCGATGCCAGCATTATCAAGGAACGCCTCGAGGTCATGGGCGTGTACACGGCGGCCATCTCATGAACACGCCGGCCCGAATCGTCCTAGTCGATGACTCGGTTGTCATCCGGGGCCTACTCACCAAGTTCATCGAAGCCGAACCCGACCTCACCGTCGCCGGAACCGCAGCCAACGGAAAGCTCGGGGTCGCCCAGGTTGGCAGCCTGAACCCCGACCTCGTGGTTCTCGACATCGAGATGCCGGTCATGACCGGGCTCGAGGCCCTGGTGGAGATCCGCCGGACCAACCCGAGCGTGCCGATCGTCATGTTCAGCACCCTCACCGAGTCTGGGGCCGCGTCCACGGTCACGGCCCTGGCCCGCGGGGCTTCGGACTACGCTACGAAGCCCACCGGCTCGTCGAACATCGCAGACGCCATGCACCAGGTTCAGGCCGATCTGATCGCCAAGATCCGTGCCCTGGTGACCAGCCGTCAGCGCTCGCAGGCCCAGGCCTCCCAGAAGCCGGTAGTCATGCGCAAGCCTTTCAGCGCCAGAGTGAACCTCAACGCACTCGTGCTCGGCTGCTCGACCGGTGGCCCCGTGGCTCTCGAAACGGTGTTGCGGTCGATCACGACCGCATTGCCCATTCCCCTCTTCGTGGTCCAGCACATGCCGGCCACTTTCACCCGCGCCCTCGCCGACCGCCTCGACGCCAAGGTGGCGAGCCGTGTGGTCGAGGCCGAACAGGGCATGATCGCCGAGCCCGGCACCTGCTACATCGCCCCTGGCGGATTCCACATGGAGCTACGCAAGAGCTCGATGGTCGAGACGACCATCAACATAACCGACACCCCTCCGATCAACTCCTGCAGGCCCTCGGTGGACACGCTCTTCAGCTCCGCCGCCAAGATCTACGGCAAGAACCTCGGCTCGGTCATGCTGACGGGCATGGGCCACGACGGGCTGGACGGCACACGCGAAATCGCCAAGCTCGGTTGCCCCGTGATTGCCCAGGACGAGGCCACCAGCGTCGTCTGGGGCATGCCCGGAGCGATCACGACGGCCGGACTCAGCACCGAAGTTCTTCCCCTCGACAGGATCGGTCTTCGGATGTCGGACCTGGCTCAGGCCTCCCGAACAGCCCCCGTGGCCGGACGAAGGCCGGCTTCATCGGGAGGTCCCGCGTGAGCACCACCGAAACCAGCGAGGCCATCAACGAGAAGGACCTGGACTACTTCTGCAAGCTGGTCAACCAGGAGATCGGTGTCCAGCTCGGGGACAAGGCCTACCTGATCGAGAGCCGTCTCCAACCCCTCCTCCAGGACTTCGACATAGCGACGATCAGCGAGCTGATCAGCAAGATGCGTCTCGGCGACCGCAAGGTCCAGGCCGCGGCCATCGAGGCCATGACCACCAACGAGACCTCGTTCTTCCGTGATCAACACCCGTTCGAGACCCTGGCCAAGCACCTCATACCGGGTCTTCTGGACAAGACCGGGGGCCGCCTGACCATCTGGAACGGAGCTTGTTCGAGCGGCCAAGAGTCCTACACGCTGGCCATGACACTCCGGGACCATTTTCCCCAGCTCTGTTCGTCGGGTAGGGCCCGGATCATCTCGACCGACGTGTCACCCGCCATGGTCGCCCGCACCCAGGCCGGTTCGTACAGCCGCTTCGAGCTCAACCGCGGTCTTCCGGCCAACGACGCGATCAAACACTTCGACCAGAGCGGTCGGCGCTGGGTCGCCAAGGAAGAACTGCGCAACATGGTCGAGGCTCGGGAGATGAACCTCCTCAACCCCTGGCTCTCGATACCCAAGTGCGACCTCGTCCTACTTCGCAATGTGCTCATCTACTTCACCGTCGATGTGAAACGGGACATTCTGCGACGCATCAGAACCGAGGTTCTGGCGCCTCACGGTTGTCTGCTGCTCGGCGCGAGCGAGAGCACTGTCAGTCTCGATTCCGAATACGAATCCCGGCGCGTGGACAACTCTGCGTTCCAATTCATCAAGGGAGCTTCCTCGTGACGATCACAGACCTCAATGATCCCGAGATCCGAGAGGAGCTCGGTGAGATCGTGCAAGAGATGCTCGATGGCATCATCGAAGTGTCAATACCCGACGGTGCTCTTCCCCCCGCCGGCGGGCACCAGGGCACGACCATCGAGTCGTCGCTGACCATCGAGGGTGGTGGCGAGCCCACTGACCTGATCGTCCGGATCGACGGGGCCAGTGCGGTAGCCCTCACCGCGGCAATGATCAGCGAGTCCCCCGACGAAGTTTCCCTCGAAGAGGCATGTGAGACGATGGGAGAGCTCACCAATGTGCTGGGCGGATCCATCAAGTCACTGATCGAAGAGGAGACCAGCCTCGGCACCCCGTCCTCTGGAGCCCACGACACCAGCACCATGACCCCCCTGGTCAGCTCGGTCGAGGTCCGCCACCAACTGGGGTGCTTCGAAGTACAGATCGGCTAGCAGGGTGCCGACCGCCGTCGTCTCGAGGCTGGCCGCCCCGTCCTCGGCGTAGAGCACGGCTCTGGTCCGGTAGTTCCTGAGAGCGCCGCTCTCTTCACGCGTCTGACGGAGTCGTTGACCCCAGCCTGATCCCGGGGACACGGGTGAGGGTGGCAAGCAGGGGTGACAGAGCCGGGACACATCAGCACTGTCAGATGGTGTCGGGTCCGGCGAACGAGACGCGGCGTAGCCGTGGTGAGAATGCAGGGGCATGGTTGGTCCCCTCGCCGGCACGAACCGCCGGAGTCGATGGAGTGAAACCTCGCTCGAGCGTATTCGGTGTCGAGGCTTTGGCGTCGGAGCTGAGAGATGACCTCAGATGCCAGCGGTTTCGGGACCGCCCGCCACAGCGGCACGACACGTGGAGAGCCGGATGCGGTGAGAGTCGCTTGTCCGGTTCGGAGGGCGGGATCTACTACGAGCTGTTCGTGATCATCGACATCTACTCCCGCTACGTCGTCGCCTGGTGCGTCGCCGCAGCCGAGACCGGTGAACCCAACCGAGAAGCACTCATCCAATCCGCGTGAGAAGTTGTCTCAGGCTCGATCAGATCAGAGACTCGGTCTCGTACCGGCGGGTGACCTCATCCTCGATGACCTCCAGGTCATCGCCGACGCCCAGCACGTGGACGGCCGCCACGTCCGAAGCATCGGGTGCTGCCCACGAGTGATCGCTCGGAGCCAGCCGGTGGGCGAGGGAATCAGCCAGACACACGACGGCCGCCTCGCGGGATTCACCGGGGTTGTGGTGGTTTCGGATGGTATCCACCAGGGTCTCGGGAAGGCCCCAGGCTTCGGCAATGTAGGCACCAACGTCGGCGTGGTCGACGGCAACGAGATCGCGCTCGAGGCCGGCCGTGGTCTCACCCGCCTCGATGAGCGGCCGGGCCGCCGCAACGTCGAGAAGCTTGCTGAGCACCACCTTGCCGAAGTCGTGGAGGAGCGCAGCGGTCACAACATCAGGATTGGCTCGGCTCCGCAGGTGGCTGTTCAGGACCTCAGCGGCCACCGCCACCGCAGTCGAGTGCCGGCCCAGCTCACCGGCGCTCAGTTGATAGCACGGCATCGCAGCATCGAGCTCGGAATGAACATGGTCACCCACGGCAAGGCTCAGAACCCTCGTTCCACCCAGACGGCTGACGGCAGTTTCGAGGGAGCCAATCCGATCTCGGGCACCGGACGCGGCCGAGTTGGCCTCGCGGAGAATGAGTCCAATGAGCGCGGTGTCCTTCCCGATGATCGGAGCGAGATCGCGCGGACCGAGTCGCGGGTTCACCACCGCGGACGCCAATGCCACAGCCGACTGGGGTAGCGGCCGGAGGTTGTCGGCGATGTCCAACAACTGGTTGTGGATGTCGAGGGTGTCGCGCACGTGGTCTTCCTTCTGTTCAGGCACGATCATCGTTGTGGGCTCAGTCTCGGCGCATGAGCACGAACCATAAGCAGCACCGTGCCGGCCGGTACCCCAAGGGGCCGACTTCGTCGAACACTCCTGGTGGCGAACTGCTCTATCGGTAGTTGCTCACAAGGCTGTTCAGCTCGGCGGCCATGCGAGACATCTCCTCAGCGGAGCTGCGGGTCTCATCGGTCGCCTGTCGAGTGTCGTCGGCAGCCAAGGCAACATCAGCAATATTCCGGGCGATCTGCTCCGTGCCAGATGCAGCCTCTTCGACGCTGCGGCCAATCTCTGCGGTCGTCACCGACTGTTCCTCGACCGCCGACGCGATCGTGGCGGAGATCTCATTGATCTGGTCAATCGTCTCGCCAATCTTCTTGTTGGCCTCTACCGCATCGGCAGTGTCCAGCTGGATCGACTGGATGCGAGCACCGATCTCTTCTGTTGCCTGGGCTGTCTGGTTTGCCAACTCCTTGACCTCGTTGGCAACGACCGCGAATCCCTTGCCTGACTCACCGGCTCGGGCCGCCTCGATTGTGGCATTGAGGGCGAGGAGGTTCGTCTGCTCGGCAATCGAGTTGATGACCTTGATGACGTTGCCGATCTCCTCACCCGACTCGCTGAGTTGCGCCACCGACTCTGATGTCGATCGAGCCACATCGACAGCCTCGGATGCGACACTCGAAGCCTCGCTGGCGTTCGTGGCGACCTCTCTGATGGTGGCGTTCATCTGCTCGATCGCGGCCGCCACACTCCCAACGCTGGAGGAGACCTCATCGCCTGTCGTCGAGGCGCTGGTCGCCTCGGATGAGGTGCGGATCGCACTATCGCCCAGCGTGGATGAAACACTGTTGAGCTGCCCTGCCGCACCATCGAGCTTGGCTGATGAGGACCTGAGCCTGTCAACCATGGTTCTGAGTGAATCCACCATGGCTTCGAAGGCACTGCCTAGTTCTCCGGGGATCTTGTCCTGGAATGAGTCAGCCGAGAGGTTCCCTTCAGCAATGGAGGTTGCGTGAGATCCCACAGTGCCAATGACGGAGGTCATGTCGTCGAAACTGTTCGCCAACTCACCGACTTCATCCGAGCGACTCAGATCGAGGGCCTCGATCTGGAGTTCCCCGTTCGCGATCCGTCGAGCTTGATGGGCCACCTTCTTGATCGGCCTCGATACACCTCTTGCCAACCAGAGCGCCACCGCGCAGATCAGGCCAGCAGCTACCAACCCGAAGACAAGAATGGTGTTTCGGAGTGAGGTTGCGTTGGCGAGGGCTGCGTCTCGGTTCTGTCTGACGAGCACGCCCCAGCCGTACCCTTCGAATCCGAGAGCACCGTTGGCCTGCGCATATCCGTTCAACTGGGAGATGCCCCGGCGAGCGTGCACCTCATCGGTGAAACCGAGCGAATCAGTCGCTACCGAGGCGATGGCGGCCTCGATCCCGAGGTCGGTCAGATTCACCGATAGCACCGCTCCCGGGTCGGCATCGTCGAGGAGTACTCCGTCAGACCGGAGGACCTGGGTTTCCACCGAGTCGAGTCCAGAATGGATGAGATCTTCCCGAACACCGTTCATGATGTCCGTGACAATCCGCTCGAATGATGCGTCATTGTGCCAGACGGCGGCCAGCTCACCATCGGCATCATAGACTGGGGCAGTGAAGGGAAGGGTGAGCCGATCGTCACCGTACACTGCCCTCACGAGCGGGCTGAGTTCAGCGTCCGTGTAGTAGGTGCCACCCGGCGGTGTCGCTCCGGATACGACGGTCTTGAACCAGTCTTCACCAGATAGATCACGCCCAACCAGTTCCGAAGTATCTACTGCACGACCCGAACCGTCGACAGAATTCGCGACGGTCACGTGGCCAGTGGTATCAACAATGACCATCAAGTCATAGATGCCGTATGTTGCGGTCAGGAAGTCCACAATGCCCTGGGCCTCATCCTGGGAACCGAGAGCCAGGGGGTTGGCAGCGAAGGCCTGCACGTCGCCGTAGCGCTCGAACAGGTTCCGGTCGACCGATTCACCCGCGGTCTGAGCTGCTACCGCCATAGCTTCTCCGGCGTCATCGTGAAGGGAATCACGCACCTGTCCAACGGCCAGCCAACCCACGATCACGAACGGAATGATTCCCATACTGAGAAATGCTGCGGTCAGCTTGGTGTTCAGACTTCGCGCGAGACCGAGGTTGTCGCTGTGGCTGGGCAATCTGGGAACTCTCATGATCAGGCATTCCAGAGTGTTGGGGGCTGGCACGATCTTCGCTGAGCTTCGTCCAAGCATGTCGTCGTAGTAGAGGCCTGTTGCGGGCCCAGTGAGGCAGCCGAGGGTGGCGTGGCTTCGGTTGACCCGAACCGCCCGAGCTCACAATCAGATGGGAGGAGCCGTAATAGATCACGAGTCCAGCCGACACTGACCGGGAGTCGACCATCCGCCTCGACGCCAGATACCCGAGCAGATCACTGAATAGCGTGACTTGGAGAAGATCAATGAGTGGAACCACTGCCGACCATGGAACCGGAATGCTGTCTGCGCTCAAACAGCGCTGGCGTTTCACGATCGGTGTGAAGCTGATGGTGGGCTTCCCGGTCGTCTTGGCGGTGTTCGCGCTCGTGGGAGTCCTCTCCTACCGCAACGTGTCCGATCTCGAAACCAACGCCGCCCAGGTGAGTCACACCCACGAAGTCCTGGAAGAGGTGGAGGCTGTTCTATCGGCCTTGGTGAACATAGAGACCGGCATGCGTGGCTTCGTGGCTACGGGAGTCGATGAGTTTCTCGAACCATACGAGAGCGGTCTGAAGTCCCTTGGAGAGCACTTCACCCATGGCAGGGAACTGACTCTGGACAACCCGGTCCAGACCCAACGTTGGGATAAGCTGGATTCGAAGCTCGACTCAATCCTGGAAGAGACCAATCGCATCATCGACATTCGTCGTACCGAAGGGGCCGAGGCCGGATCTGCTGCGGTGGCAGAGGGTCTCGGGAAGGCCATGATGGACGACATCAGAATCTCCCTCGACGCCCTGGCCGGCGAAGAGCGTGACCTCCTGGTGGTGCGCTCTGAAGCCACGACCAACAGCGTCTCAGCGACGAAGTCCATCATTGCCGTTGGACTCCTGGTGGCCTGTCTCATTGTCGTGGCCGTGAGCCTGTTCCTGCGGCGGTCGATCGCACTCCCCCTGCGGCGCACCGCAGAGCGGGCTCGTCAGGTCTCAGTAGGTGCGTTGTCGGTCGAACCGTTGGCTCTGTCGAGAGACGATGAGCTCGGCGACCTTGCCAACTCATTCGACGGGCTGAGCGAGATGGTCGGCCAGATGGGCACCCAGGCCAAGACGATCGCTGATGGGCAACTGTCTTCACCATTGCTCGATGCGAGGCTCCCCGGTGAAGTAGGCGACGCCTTCGGAGTGATGATCGATACTTTGAAGACGCTGGTGGAGATGCTCAAGAGCTCCGCAACCCAACTTGGGGACGCAGCGGGGCAACTGACCGACGTGTCGGCCTCGATGGGAAGCTCCGCTGAGCGCACCTCGACCCAGGCCACCTCAGCATCAGCAACCGGTAGCGAGGTCTCATCGAGCGTCGCTACCGTCGCGGCGGCGGTCGAGGAGATGGATGCCTCGATCAGCGAGGTCGCTCGCAATGCATCCGAGGCATCCTCAGTAGCCTCGGGTGCAGTCGATGTCGCCAAGCACACCTCGGCCAAGATCGCCAAGCTCGGCGAGTCGTCACGCGAGATCGGCAATGTCATCAATGTGATCAACTCGATTGCCGAGCAGACGAATCTGCTGGCACTCAATGCGACCATCGAAGCAGCCCGCGCCGGTGAGTCCGGCAAGGGGTTCGCAGTCGTAGCCAATGAGGTGAAGGAGCTGGCCAATCAGACAGCGGTGGCAACCGAGGAGATCTCCCAGCGAATCAACGCCATCCAGGCCGATACGTCTGGCGCGGTTGACGCCAACGAGCAGATCAGCGAGACGATCGCTCGTATCAATGAGATCTCCACCAATATCGCGGCCTCGGTGGAAGAGCAGTCTCTGACCACAACCGAGATCGGCCGATCGGTCGAGGAAGCAGCCACCGGCTCTGTGGACATTGCCGGGACCATCACTGACGTCGCCGAGGCAGCCGAACAGACTCGCCAAGCGACCGACGACACCAAGGCTGCAGCAGACCAGATGACGCGGATGGCTTCGGACCTCAACCAGCTCGTCGACAACTACAGCTGAACCGGGCGGCCCGCGGTCGCCACGACCGAGGAGACCGCCGGTGTGCCACTGGTGTCGGGCGAGCGTGAGGTGTCTTGCCCAGGCGGCGTGATCCGGCCGTCCTAGCCGGCTTCGGCCTCCACCTCTGCATCCGGGCCACTGTCGGTCAAGGCTACCAACTCGGCGATCTCGACCTCGAAGTCGTCGATGAGGTGCCAGAGGTCGGGCAAGAGCTCGCGGCAGCCCACGAGGCCGAGGTCGAGCTTGTCCTCGTAGCTCTGGACCGTGATGTTCAGGCCCTGGCCCTCGGCGATCGTCGAAACCGGGTAGTAGTGACGTAGCCGGGCCGAGCCCATGTAGAGGGCCTGGCGCGGCCCGGGCACGTTGGAGATCACCACATTCGAAGGCTGACGTACCTGGTCGGCCAGGTGAGTGCGGGTCATCAGGCCGGCGGCCTGGCTGACCAGGGCCGGTGAGGCGAACTGGGCGAAGTCGAGCACCGATTCGGTGGGCACGAGGTCAAACGAGCTCTTGGCCGACTCCATGGCGTCGCGTGCGTACCGCACCCTCTCTGCCGCGTCGTCGATGTGGGTGGGCAACCGACTGAAGATGCTCGACACCCGATTGGTCCACATGTCCTCTTCTTCACCGGTGCGGATCGAGACCGGCACCATGGCCACCAAGGGCTGATCGGGAAGGGCTTCATGGCGGACGAGGTAGCGGCGCAGGGCCCCGGCGCACGCGGCCATTACGACGTCGTTGATGCTGGCCTCGAAATGGTTCTTGACCGCTTTCGCATCGTCGAGCGAAAAGGACCGGTAGGCAAACCGGCGGTGAGGGGAGATGCTCTTGTTGAAGGGGGTCCGGGGGCTGACCAGGGACGTCGACGCTCCGGCGGCCGAATCAGCCCGGCCCGGCTTCGGGAAGCTCCACATCGAGCGAGCCTGGTTGGCGTTGTTGGTGGCGATGCGCAAGAGGTCACCCATCATGCGGTTCTGAGCGGCGAAGAACCGTTGGGGCCGCGAGGTGTAGCGCATCATGGTCCGACCCATCATCTCGAGGGGGGTCGGCACCGCCTCGGTCGGTGGGGTCTCGGGCATGGGCGGCGGTTCGGCGCCGGCTTCGGCGTCGAGGAGCATCATTGTCATGAGCGCGCCGGCGGCACCGTCGATGGTGGCGTGATGCATCTTGATGAATGCGGCCCAACGCCCCTTGCGCAGCCCTTCGATGGCGTAGGCCTCCCACAAGGGCCTCGTGCGATCCAGGGGTCGGCTGATCAACCGTCCCACGAGGTCGGACAGCTCGCGCGGACCACCCGAGCCCGGCACGGCGATGTGGCGGACGTGGAACTCGAGGTCGAAGTCGGGGTCCTCGATCCACCACGGATGGTCGAGTTGGAACGGCACCTCGACCAGGCGCCGACGCAGGGGTTCGAGGAGAGGAAGACGCTGCTCGAGCCGGCCGCGGAGGATCTCGTAGGGGTTCTCGCTGTCCTTGTCCGGCTTGTCGTAGACCGACAGGCTGCTGATGTGCCCGAACGTCGTGGGTGTTTCCATGTACAGGAAGCCGGCGTCCAGGCCACTGAGCTGTTTCATGATGTCTCCTACAAGGGCCGGGGATCAGAGGGCTAGTCGGTCGATGGCGGTGGTGTACGCCTGAAGGGCAACGGCCGCCCGACGATTACGGTCGAGCATGTTCGAGCCCATTGCGTCGAGGTCATCGCGCGTGGGACGGATCACGACCACCTCACCGACGTCGTCGAGTCGGCCGGACTCGAGGTCGGTCTGGAAACGGGTGGCCACCCGCAGAGGGTGCCACGGGCTGCGCACGTCGTGAAGCCGTTCGGTGGACATGGGCGAGCTGACTACGACCAGGTCGAAGGAGTGGCCCCGCAGAACGTCGACATGGTCAGAGGAGTGGGCGGCCCCGTCGAGATACTCGCGGCCGTTCACCATGACCGGTTCGTACACCCCGGGCACCGAGCAGGAAGCGGCCACGGCCTCCCCCAGTGTCTCCCCGTCGTTACCCTCGAAAACGGTGCGTCGGCCGGACTCGAGGTCCATGGCGCAGACCTTCAGGTAGGGATCGCCGCTCCAGCCCCAGGCTCCTTCGGTGCGGCCCTCGACCAGGCCGTCCACCAACAGCCTTATGCGCTGGGTCGACATGGTGCCGCGGGGCATCAAGCCGGCGACGATGGAGCCAACCGCCAACCGCCATGGTTCACACATGGCGCGCAGGGCCATCTGGGGTGCGACCGGGAAACCGAACGCGCTGCGTTGCTCGGGGCTGGGGCCGAGCTTGGCCCGAGCGGCGGCGAGCAGGCGTCGCCCGGCCGGGCTGAGAGGCTGTCCGGTCTCACGCCGGTAGATGTCGTTGGGGTGGAGGCCGGCTCCCAGCAGGGCACCGGTGAGCGACCCGGCCGACGTACCGACGATGGTGCTCACGTGGCGGGAGTCGATGCCACGGCTGTCGAGCAGGGCCTTGACCACACCGGCGTGGAAGGCGCCGCCCAGTACGCCGCCGGAGCCGAGCACCAGGGCCACCCTCGGTGGCTGCTTGGAAACGGTCATCGGCCGGAGCTCAGGTCGAGGTGAGTTGGGTGCTCTTGGAGCGCATCCAATCCGACATGGCCGGCATACAACGCTTGCGGCCACCGCCTCCGACGATCAGTCCGACATGACCGGCGGGGAGCTCGATCTGGGTCTTGTCGTCAGAGCCGATGAGCTCGACGAGAGCTCGGGACGAGTCGGGGGGAACGATGTGGTCACGCTCGGCGATCACGTTGAGAAAGGGAACCTTGATGTCGGCGAGGTGGCGCCGGCGACCACCGATGGGCAGGTCGTCGTTGATGAACCCGTTCCGCTCCTGGAAGACCTCGGTGGTCTCGATCATGGCCGCGCCGGGGAAGGGGATGTGGTCGCGGGTCCAGCTCGTCATGGCCTGGTAGCTGTTGAGGAACTTGTCGTCGTCGAGGTGTTCCCAGAAGTCGGCCACAGTCGTGAGATCAGCGGTGGGGGTGAGCATCGAGAAGCTGGCCCGAACAGCACTGGCCGGCACATTGCCGTCGGCGTTGAGGATGTTGCGGGGGTCGATGCCGTCCATCCCCAGACCGCTCATGGACTTGGGCATCCCCTCGAAATCGGCCGGCGTAGCCATGACGAGGAGACTATTGATTGGATCGTCGGGGTGGCCGGCAGCGTACAGCAGGGCCAGCAGGCCGCCGAAGCAGTAGCCGAACACATTGACACCATGGCCGCCTGTGGTGCGGTTGACCTCGGCCACCGCGGCCGGGACGAGGTGATCGGTATAGGCCGCGAGGTCATTGTCGGCTTCGGCGGCGTCGGGTACTCCCCAGTCGAGGAGGAACACGTCGAAGCCCTGGTCGCAGAGGTGCTCGACGAAGCTGTTGCCGGGCTGGAGATCGAGGATGAAGGACCGGCTCACCAGGCTCATCACGAGCAGAATCGGCTCGCGGACGGTGACGTTGTCGTTCCGGTACCGGTAGAGCACCGACTTGCCGCTCGACCACACCGTGTCGCGCTCGCTCTGGCCGGTCTCGGCCCGGTCGATGCCGAGCATGTGGCGGGTCAGGTTCCAGTTCCGCTTCGTGGCCTTGGCGAATCCGTCGGCCACGAAGCCGAACGGGTTGCTCACCAGTTTGGCGAAGTCGCCGCCCATCAAGTCGAGGAAGCTGGGCGGCTTGTTCTCGGACCCCGGCTTGTCCGCCATGTCACCGGGCCTCGCGGATCTCGTCTGCGCCCTGGACCATGGTGAGGTTGGGGGTAGACCGGCCGGCGTCGTCGAGGGCCCGGCGCAGCGATTGCACCTCGCGGTCGAGGCCGGCGATCTGGCGGCGGAGTGAACGGACGTCGCCGGCGGCCGGGAGGTTCCAGAGGTGGAGCCACTGCCGGCTCGCCTCCTCGGTCTGTTTCATGACCGCTTTGGAGATCTGGGCCCCCACCCCGACCATGTCGCGGAACACGTCGGATCCGGCGAACTGCTCGAGGGAGGGAGAGACCGCCTCCTCCCATTGGTTGTACATCTGACGCCAGCCTGCAGCCATGAGGGCTCCTCGGTATTTGGTGGCTTCGATGGCGTGCCACCGCCTCTTCCTTGAGTTACACTAATAATATGCGTGACGCTATGCAACTATCTGTCGTACACGGAGTACAGATGCCCGCCATCTCCATGAGCGATTCACCGTGACCGATGAGGCCCATCCCCGGACTCTCTCCTTCCCCGCCGACGGGGGAGCACACTGGGACGTCGACGCCAAACTCGCCGGCCTCTGGCGAGCCGCCCGCCTCGGGCCCACCGTCGAACGGCTCCGTCGCCACATCCTCCAAGGCGGCGAGCAGACGATCGAACCAGGCCAGTTCCGAACCCTCGACGCCATCGCCGCCCATGGACCGTGTCCGGTCCGAGAGCTCGCAACCGTCATGGACGTCGAGCCCTCAACGGTGACCCGGGCCACTGGCCGCCTCGAGGCCAACGGCTGGATTGCCAAGCACCGGGGCCAACAGGACCAGCGCGAGGTTCTCATCGAGCTCACCGACGCCGGCAGCGAGTTCCACCGCACCTTCGTCGACCGGGCTTACGACACCTACCAGGAGATCTTCCAGATCTTCACCGACGACGAGCGGGTCCTGCTGGCCGATCTACTGGAGCGCATGCTCAAGTCCACTGAACACACCCTCTCCCCTGCGTACGTCCCCGAACAGGAACTGTGATGACCGACACCTTCACCCCCGGTCTGCTTCCCAGCGCCGGCGAGGTCGAGGACTGGGTGCGAGGTCACACCCTCCCCGACCTCCCCTCGGTAGAACCCACCCCGCTCGCCGCCTTCAAGTGGCTGACCGATGAGGTTGCCATGCAGATCGAGCTGGCTACCGGCCGCACCCGTATCCCCGACGGGTCGTTTCGCCGCCGCCTGCGCAGCGAGCTCACCGAGGCCCGCGAGCTGTTCGAAGAGCAGGGCTGGCTGGCCGACCCACTGTCGTACCACCGAGACCCCTCGGGCCCGATCCAGCCATCCGACATCAACCCGGCCACCGCGGCCAGCTTCGAGTTCGAGCATGTGCGGTTCCCCAGCACCTACGAACCCTGGCCCGACGAGCCGGGTTCCGAACGCTGGAACGACTACCGCCCGGTCCAGACCGGCCACGCCTGGATGATGCGTCACGACGGTGAGCCCCGGCCCTGGATGGTCCTGGTCAACGGCTACCGCACCGGCGACCCCGCTCTCGATCTGGGCAGCTTCCGGGCCAACCACCTTCACCACCGACTCGGCCTGAACGTCATCACCGTCGTACTCCCCCTCCATGGGCCCCGCTCCATTGGCGCCAGCGGCAGCCGAGTCATTCACGCCGGGGCCATGAACACCGTCTTCACCCTCAGCCAGGGGGCCTACGACGTGCGCAGTGTCATCCGCTGGCTGCGCGACGAATACCAGGCCCCGGCCATCGGCATGACCGGGATCTCATTGGGCGGCTACATGGTGTCGCTGTTGAGCGGGCTGGAGGACGACCTCGCTTGTGTGATCGCCGGCGTCCCCGAGAGTGACCTGGTGCGCGGCATACGTCGCCAGATGGAACCTCTCATGCCACCGTTCTATGAGCAGTGGGGTCTCTCGTGGGAGCCCCTGCGCCAAGTGCTCAGCGTGGCCTCACCCCTGTCGTTCGAATGTCGGGTGCCCCGCGACCACCGGTACATCTACGCCGGCCTGCTCGACCGATGGGTCCGGCCGGGCAATGTCCATACCCTTTGGCAGCACTGGGGGGAATCGAGCATCCACTGGTATCAGGGCTCGCACCTGTCCTTCCCGTTCGAGCCCAGCGTGGCCCACTACGTCGACCAGGCTCTGAACGAGTCGTTCGACCTCTGACGGTCATGGAGCCGCTGGACGCGGGATAATTTGCTCGCTTTGAGCGCTAGAATATGCCAGGATACGAGCATCCGGGAGGGATGGAGTCGGATGCGGCTGACCTTGACGAAGCGGGGCGGGTACGGAGTGAGGATGCTTGTACATCTCGCCACGCTCGAGATGGGGACTCGGGTCACCTCCGCGGAGCTCGGAGAGGTGTGCGACGTGCCACGCGGCAACGTCCCCACCATCGTCAACCGGCTGTCCCGGGCCGGGATCCTCTCGTGCACGCCGGGCCGCAGCGGTGGGTGTTCCCTGGCCCGCGAGCCCTCCGCCATCTCCACTCTGGAGATCATCGAGGCCCTCGACGGGGCGATGGAGGAAAGCAACTGCCTTCTCGACGGCCGCAGGTGCGACGACAAGGATGCGCAGTGCGTGATGCACCCTACCTGGGTCGCGGGACGTCAGGCCATGATCGACAGCTTCGTCTCCACCAGCCTCGCCGATCTGGCCCGGCGGGCCGCCATCAGCGAGACGGATGGAGACGCCAGGGTCAGTTGATGCTCTTCAGGTAGGCGACGATATCGATGAGGTCTTCGTCGCTCAGGGCCGGGTTGCCGCCCTTGACGGGCATGTCCACCCCAGT
>JAAEMS010000303.1 GCA_024225275.1 Actinomycetes bacterium | reverse complement strand
CCCGCATGGGCTGGCACATGCGCGATCCCTTCGTGTCCCTTGCGGTCGCCGCCCAATCTGAGGGCGGGCACCGGCGTCTGTCTGGTGCTCGAACACGAGATCCTCGACAGTGGCCCCGCCCGGTGAATGCCTCGAGCGGACCGTGGACGGGTTGATCACTGGAAGCGGTCGCTTGGAAGGTCACCGCCGAACGCCGATCCATGAGGCGGCAACTGCACCTCCACCCGACTCGTTGTCGTAGGGACTGCGTAGCTGCTCCTGGACCTTTGGGATGTCGAAGTATTGTGCCTGGCGGCCGCCGGCGACCCGTTCAGCGAGATCGGCCCCGGCGCGCTCTCTGGCCTCTCGGCCGGTGCGCTGGCGCAGCTCGTTCAGCGCTTCTTCCTGTTTGACGCCGAACCGGACGGCGTCAGGGACGATGCCTTCGAGGGCGGACGCCAGGATCCACCGTCGGCGTCCTTCCCGGTTCAACAGCATCTGGGTGGGGACCCCGAGGGAGAACTCGACGACTCGCTTGTCCAACAGTGGGTATCGATAGCGAATCCCGTGGGGGGCGGCCTCGCGCCCCCAGTCGACGCCGCGGATGCCCAGGTGCCCCCGGTTGAGCAGCATGGCCATGTAGTCGTGGGCCTGCTTGGTCCCGGTGGGTTCGTCGGGAAGCGTTGCCTCGGCCAGCACATCACGTTTCAGCCAGGACCCATTGGCGAGTGCGTGCTGGCGTTTCTGCTCGAGTGTGCGTTTCGCCGATTCTGTGAAACCGCGGTGCGGCTTGTGGATGAGCCCGGTTGCGAGGGTGCGCCAGCCGCCCTGTTCTCGGAGCACCATGGCTGCCAGCGGCGCCCACCGTCCGGTGCGGGCCAGTTCACCCACGATCAGGCCCCGGCCGCTGAACGAAGCGAGCTCGTCGCCGCCCCATCCCGACAGGACAACCGAGGCACCGCGTTGCGCGGCGATCCTCATCGGAGCAGCTTCTGAGGCCACCATCCCGCCCGGATCGCGGGTGCGATCCCGGTAGAACTGTTCGATCCGGTCCTCGACGGTGACGGGCGCGTACTCGAGCTCGAGGCCGTACTGGTCAGCGACCGATTCGGCGCGATCATGTTCCTTCGTGCGGCTGTGCTCGGGGCCCGGCGACCACGACAGGGTGAGGGGATCCGCGGCACCCCCTTCGCGGCGCACCCTGGTGGCGATCGCCGCGATACCCGACGAGTCGAGGCCACCGGAGAGGTGGGCGACGAGGACCCCATCGGCCGGGGTCACCTGGGCGACGGCGTCAATCAGTAGGTCGCGAAAGGACTCGACGAGGGCGGCCGGGTCCTTGTCGCGGCGAACGGTGACGTCTCGCGGGTCCCAGTACCGCGACTCGGTGGTTGCGTGCGGGCCGACTTCGACCCGGTGGGCGGGTTTGAGCGCCTTTAGGTCACCAAAGCATGTGGCGCCGAGGGTGTTCCAGTGGTGGGGGTGCCCGGTGAGGAACACCGTTGCCAACACGTCGGTGTCGATGTCGGTGGAGATCCCGTCGGCCTGGAGGGCAACACGAACATCGCCCCCGACCACGAAACCCTCAGGTGTCTGCCCGTAGACGAGCGGTGTCAACCCGAAATGGTCGCGAACAAGTGTGACCGAACCGCCCTGCCACACAGCGAAGGAGAACTGGCCGTTGAGATGTACCGGTGTCGCCGAGCCCCACCTCCGCCACGCCGCGACTATGAGCTGTTGCTGATCGGTTCCGCGGGCCAAACCCAGCGCCCCTGCCAGAGAAGAACGCTCGACCAGATCGAGGTCGGCGTACACCAGATGAACCCCATCGACCTGCGCCCAGTCCGCCCAGTGCAGCGTGACCGCGGCCAGCGGACCGGCAACAACAGGGTCGCCGGGACGGACCCGAACGGGTGGGCTCAGGATCCGGGCTCCACGACCTCGACGACCTTACGCTCGATCATGTCGGCCACGAACTCGGCGACCGCACTCTCACACTCGTCGCGGTCGACCTCGAACTCCTCGAGCAACCGGTCCACCACCTTGGTGAGCGCCACCGGCTCGTCGGCCAGTGCCCAGATGCGGGCACCGACGGCGTTGAGCCCGTAGTAGGCCCCCGCGTCGAGATCCATCATCACGGCCTGATCACCCAAACCCGAGTGCAGGATCTCCGTCGAGCGCCGGACCATGGTGTCAAGAGAAACCGTCACATGGAACTCCTGGTCATGGGGTGGTGTGGATT
>JAAEMS010000302.1 GCA_024225275.1 Actinomycetes bacterium | reverse complement strand
CTAGATGAGTAGTTCCAAGGGGTTCGCGCGGTCCGCGCGATGATCCACCACGTTGAGCGCGAGGGTGTCCACGATCAGGGGGCTTACACAGACCCTGATCCCGAAGGACCTTGGCATGAACCCGGACCTGGACACCCTCGCCACCCGACTCTACGTCACCATCGATGACCTACTGATCGATCACCCCGAATGGGCCCCAGAACGGCCAGCAGTCGGGATCGCCCCCAAGCTCACCGATGCCGAACTGCTGACCCTCGCGGTGATCCAAGCCCTGCTCGGGTTCAGCTCAGAAGCCCAGTTCATCCGCCACGCTCATGCCCATCTACGGCCCTGGTTCCCATATCTGCCCGATCGGCCCGGCTACAACAAGCGCCTCCGACACTCCGGCGAGATGCTTCACCACGTCATTGCCTACCTGGCCCGCCAATGCCCGTCATACACCGACGACGTGTGGCTGGTGGACTCCACCCCCGTCGAATGCGGCCGATCCCGCGAGACCGCGAAACGCTCCGACCTCGCCGGCTGGGCCGAATACGGCTACTGCGCCTCCCACTCCCGCTACTTCTGGGGTCTGCGCCTCCACCTGATCACCACCCCATCGGGACTACCGGTCGCCTACGCGCTCGCCGGCGCCAAACAAGACGAACGCGACACCGCCCTGGACATGATCGGCCTCGGTGAACTCGACACCACCGGCCAGACCCTGATCGCTGACAAGGGCTACCGGCGAGCCAGCTTCGAGACCGAGCTCAACACCGCCGGCGTCACCCTGATCCGCCCCAACCTCAAATCCGAAAAGACCCGCACCGGAGGCCGCTACCTACGCGCCTTCCGCCAAATCATCGAGTCCGTGAACCAGACCTTCAAAGCCCAACTCGACCTCGAACGCCACGGCGGCCGCACCAAACCCGGCGTCGCCGCCCGCGTGCTCCAACGCATCCTCGCTCTCACCGCCGCCATCTGGCACAACGAAACCACCAACCAACCCGGCCCCGCCCGCTCCCTGACCGCCTACGACCACTGACCCCTTGGAACTAACCATCTAGGACAACCACGCGCTCGAAGGGCGGCAGCTCAGCGCGGCCAACGTGTCCCATATCGTTCGCCCAATGTGCCGCTGCCGACCGTCCCAGAACGCCGGGAAGGTGACGCTGGTTCTAGAACCCGATGAATCGGTCGGCCT
>JAAEMS010000301.1 GCA_024225275.1 Actinomycetes bacterium | reverse complement strand
TGCAAGCTGTGCGAGGTCCAGTGCCCGTACACCGTGCGCGACCAGCACGAGTACCAACTCGACTTCCCCAAGCTGGTGCATCGCTACAAGGCCCAGCGCACCCGCCGCGTCGGAGTGTCGTTCCGCAACAAGGTCCTGGGCAACCCCGACCGTACCGGTCAGGCGGCGCGGGCCTCGTTGGGCATGGCCAACACCCTGAATTCCCGCTCCAAGTTGCACCGCCGGTTCCTCGAGCGCACCCTGGGCATCCACCCCGACAAGGATCTGCCCGAGTTCGCCCGCACCACCTTCTCGAAATGGGCGGCCGGTATGGGTCTCATCCGCGAAGCCCAGGTGGGTGAGGCCGTCCTGTTCCAGACCTGCTACGTCGAGCACAACGAACCCGAGGTCGGCCAGGACACCGTCGATGTCCTCCAGAGGAACGGTGTCGAAGTGACCTGTGAGAAGGGCCTCGAGTGCTGCGGCATGCCGGCCTGGGAGTCGGGCGACCTGGACTCGGTCCGCCATCATGCAGCCGAGAACCTGGACCGTCTCATGCCCCACGTCGAGGCCGGCAAGAAGGTCCTGGCCATCAATCCCACCTGCTCGATGATGCTCCGCCGGGAGTACCCCGAACTCCTCGAGGGGTCCGACCGGCAACGGGCCGAGGAACTGTCCGAGGCGGTCATGGACCCGTCTGAGTTCCTGTGGTCGATCCGCAAGCAAGACCGCTTCAACACCGACTTCAAGAGCAGCCCCGGCGAATCGGTTTCCTACCATGCCCCCTGCCACCTCCGAGCCCAGGCCGTGGGGTTCCGGGGCCGCGACCTCATCCGCAAGATCCCCGGCGTCACCCCCAAGCTCACCATGGAGTGCTGTGGCCACGACGGCACCTACGCCATGAAGGTCGAGGGCTACGAGACCTCGGTGCGCATCGGCAAGAAGGCGTTCGACGGTATGAAGGCCGGCGATGCCGAGGTGTGGGCCACCGATTGCCCCCTCGCCGCCATCCAGTTCGGCCAGCACGCCGACCGCAAGCCCATGCACCCGATGTCGGTCCTGGCCAAGGCCTACCGTGCCGACGGTTTCCCGAACCCGGTGCCCACCGAGGAGGACTCGTGACGACCTGTGATCCCGACGGCGCGAAGCCCGAAGGCGAGCCAGTGTGATGGTTCGTCTGATCGAGCGTTCTGACATCGTCGACTATCAGACCTACGAAGACCACCGCGAGGCCACCCGCGACCGGATCCTCGAGGTCAAGAAGGTCCGCCGCATCCATCTGGGCGAGTACCTGACCTTCCTGTTCGAGAACCGCGAGACCCTTGCCTATCAGGTGCAGGAGATCATGCGGGCTGAGAAGATCGCCCGCGAGTCGGCCATCGTTCACGAGATCGAGGTCTACAACAGCATGCTGGGCGAGCCCGGCGACCTCGGATGCGCCCTGCTCATCGAGATCGCCGAGGCGGCCGACCGCAAGCCGTTCCTCATCCGGTGGCTGGGGCTCGAGAAGACCCTCTACCTGGGGCTGGCCGACGGGTCGAAGGTGTACGCGTCGTACGACCAGGGCCAGGTGGGTGACGACCGGTTGTCGGCGGTCCAGTACCTCCGGTTCAGTGTCGGCGACGGCACCCCGGTGGCCATTGGCACCGATTTCGAGGAACTGGAGGCCGAGGTCGAGCTCACCCCCGACCAGAAGGCTGCCCTGGTCGCCGACCTCGCCGTCCGCTGACCCGCCCAACCCTCCAAATTTGGGTGACAGGGGTGCTCAGATCACCCTTCTCACCCAAATTTCGGTGAGGGGGGCGGTGAATCCGGTGCGAGACTGGGAGCACATGCACCTCACCAAGCACCACGGCCTGGGCAACGACTTCCTCATTGTCGTGGACCCTGACGGAGTCGAGACGGTCGACGCCTCCCTGGCCCGGCGCGTTTGCCACCGCCATACCGGCATCGGGGCTGACGGGCTCATGCACGCCACCTCCATTGTCGCCGCCGGCGACGGCCGCTGGTCGTGCCGCATGAAGCTGTTCAACCCCGACGGTTCGGTGGCCGAGATGAGCGGCAACGGCATCCGCTGCTTTGGTCAGGCGGTCCTGGGTCACCTGGGCGTAACCCAGGGACACCTCGACGTCACCACCGACGGCGGCCCCCGCCGGCTCGACATCATCCCCGGTCCCGAACCGGACAGCGTCAAGGTGAGGGTCGACATGGACTCGGCGAAGCCGGGCCCCGATCTGGCCTCGGGCTGGGACACCACCGGCGTCGAACCCCTCGGTCAGGTCGGCGTCGACATGGGCAACCCCCATCTCGTGGTCCTGGTCGCCGACCCCAACGCGGTCGACCTGGCCGTGGTTGGCCCCATGATCGAGGCCCAGTATCCGGCCGGCCTCAATGTCGAGTTCGTGCGGGTCACCGGCCCCGATGTCATCGAGCTCAAAGTTTGGGAGCGGGGAGCCGGCATCACCCGAGCTTGTGGCACTGGGGCCTGTGCGGCGGCTCACGCGGCCCACGGCTGGGGCCTGGTGGGAACCGAGGTCGAGGTTCGTATGCCCGGCGGCTCCGTCACCATCGAGTTGGGCGACCCAATCCACAAGACCGGTCCATCCGCCTTCGTGGCCACCGTCGAGATCAGGACAGGTGACCAGCATGGGTGAGAAGTCGGGGCCTGATCGGCGGGGGTCCGCCCGGTCGAAGTCGGAGCCTGATCGGCGGGGGTCCGCCGGAGGCGGCAAGAACCCAGAATCCCATCGTGGGGCGTTCGGCGAATTCGGTGGCGAGACCGGTGGGTTCATCGAGCGGAACTTCCGGGAGAAGATCATTCTGGTCGGCGTCACCCTCGGGGGTGGCGACGAGGAGCACACCGACGAACTACTCGACGAGCTGGAACTCCTGGTCGACACCGCAGGCGCCGACGTGGTGGGCCGCATCACCCAGAACCGTGCCTCACCCGATCCCTCCACCTACATAGGCAAGGGCAAGGTCGACGAGCTCAAGGCGCTGGCCCTGGCCACTGATTGTGACACCGTCGTGTTCGACGACGAGTTGTCGCCGGCCCAGCAGGTCAACCTCGAGAAGCGGCTGAAGCGCACAGCCATCGACCGCACTGGGGTCATCCTCGACATTTTCGCCCAGAACGCATCGAGTCAGGAGGGCAAGGCCCAGGTCGAGCTGGCCCAGCTCCGCTACAACCTGCCCCGGCTTCGCGGTAAGCGCGACTTCTCCCAGCAGGCCGGCGGAATCGGGACCCGCGGGCCGGGCGAGACCCAGCTCGAGGTCGATCGGCGGCGCATGGTACGTCGTATCCACAAGCTCGAACGCGACCTGAAGGACATCGGTCGCCATCGCCACAACCAACGCAAGTCGCAGAGGCAGTCGCCGTTTCGCAAGGTGTCGATCGTCGGCTACACGAACGCCGGCAAGAGCACCCTGCTCAACCGGCTCACCGATGCCGGGGTGCTCACCGAGGATCGCCTCTTCGCCACCCTCGACGCCACCACCCGCCGGCTTCAGCTACCGGGCGGCGAGCAGATCCTGCTCACCGACACCGTGGGCTTCGTCCAGAAGCTGCCCCATCAGCTCGTCGAGTCGTTTCGCTCCACCCTCGACGTGGCCGCGGAAGCCGACCTTCTCGTGCACGTGGTCGACGGGGCCGGTCCCGAACCTCTGGTGCACATGGAGACGGTCCGGGATGTCCTGGCCGAAGTCGGGGCTGGTGAGGTGCCCGAGCTGCTGGCCTTCAACAAGCTCGACGTCGACCGCGAGGCCAAGCGCCTGGCCGACCGTCACCCCGGCTCCGTAGCGTTTTCGGCCAAGACCGGTGAAGGCATGGAGGAGCTCCTGCTCACCATCGGTGATCGCATTCGGGCCATGTCCGAGATCGTCGAGTTGGCTGTGCCGTGGGACCGGGGCGACGTGATCGCCTCGATCCACCGCGAGGGGGAGGTGCTGGTCGAAACCACGACCGAGGAGGGGATGCGCCTCCGGGCCCGGCTCGACGTTGCCGCCATCAGTCGGCTCACCGAGTGGGTTGTTCCTTCCGAAGGCTGAGATACTCG
>JAAEMS010000300.1 GCA_024225275.1 Actinomycetes bacterium | reverse complement strand
TGGCGGCGGCGATGTTGGGTCGTTTCGACACGAAGACGTCGATCACCTGGCCGTGTTGGTCTACGGCCCGGCGCACGTAGCGCCAGACCCCGGCGACTTTGACGTAGGTCTCGTCGACGAACCATCGGTCCCTTGCAGCTGGCGGACGACAACCGACCGCGTGACGACACGGGCGGGCGGCGTCGATGAGGAGCGGGGTGAAACGTTGCACCCACCGGAGACGGTGACGTGGTCGACGTCGATGCCTCGTTCGGCGATGAGTTCTTCCACGTCTCGGTATGAGAGTCCGTAGCGGAGGTACCAGCGCACGGCCAGCAAGATCACCTCCGGGTGGGAACCGGTACCCGGCAAACGAATCGGACTCGACAGCACTGGGACGATCCACCCGAGCACCCTCGCTTCTGGGCACCCGATCCGTCAACGCAACAGTGCCACTGCCAACCGGGCCAGAACAGCGATGAGGCGGTAGAGAATGGGAGACACAGCCGGTCAGCATCGTCCGCGCTTCGCCTGGTCAACCCACACGACCGAGTATTCGGCCCCCACAGCAAGTTCCTCTTGACAATGACTATTCACTATGTGAATAGTCATTGAGTATGTCGATCAACCACGTCCTCCTGGGTCTCCTCGTCGCCGGCGAACGCCATGGCTACGACCTCAAGCGTGAACACGACCAGGTTTTTGCGGGCGCGAAGTCACTCGCATTCGGTCAGGTCTACGCCACCCTTGAGCGGCTCCAGAAGAAGATGCAGGTGGAAGCCGTCGAGGTCGAGCGGGTCGATGGCCCCGATCGCACACTGTTCCGCATCACAACCGACGGACGGGCCGAACTTGACCAGTGGCTCGGGAGGGTCGAGGAACCAGCCCCTCACGTCTCGAATCCGTTGTCGGCGAAAGCGACGATTGCCCTACTTGTCGGCGACGGCGACCAGGCCGCTCGCTACCTCTCCGACCAACGCGCCGCCCACCTCGCGCGAATGCGCCACTACACCCAGATCAAGACGGCTCTGACCGTGACACTCCCTGAGGTGCTGGCCGCTGATTACGCGCTCTTCCATCTCGATGCCGACCTGCAATGGCTCGACCTCGCGCTCGACCGCATCACCGCACTCGACACTGCCATCGCCGCAAGTACGGCGACTTCACAGAAATGAGCGACAACATGGACCACGCGGGCCTGAACCCATCAATTGAGTCGATCGACGGTCGAAGTCCGCCAAAGGTGCTGTCTGGTCGTTCGGTGGTCTACTCCTACGCACAGACCCCCGCACTCAAGGGTGTCTCAGTGGACCTTCACGCTGGTGAGATCCTCGCCGTCACCGGGCCATCGGGCTCGGGCAAGTCCACACTGATGCTGTGCCTCGCCGGCATCCTCTCGCCCGACACTGGCAACGTCACCTACGCCGACCGTCAGATCTCACAGGAGAGCGAATCACAGCGGTCGAAGCTGCGCCGATCCGAATTCGGGGTCCTCTTCCAGTTCGGCCAACTCGTGCCCGAACTGACGGCAGCCGAGAACGTCGCACTGCCACTGCTGCTCGCCGGAACGAAACGCAGCGCCGCCATCACAGCGGCAACCAACTGGCTCGACCGGTTCGGCGTGGCCGACCTCGCCCAGTCACGCCCACCCGAGATGTCAGGCGGCCAAGGCCAGCGGGTCGCTACGGCGCGTGCGATGGTCACCGAACCCACTGTGCTCTTCGCTGACGAACCCACCGGTGCCCTTGACGCCCTTGCCGGTGAACAGGTGATGACCCAAATCGTACGCGTTGCCCGAGAGGCGCGAACGAGCGTTGTCATCATCAGCCACGACGCGAAAGTCGCCGCCTACGGCGACCGCGAGATCATCCTCCGCGACGGCATGCTCGAAACGGGCCCGTCGTGACAACCGTACCTAGCGACACGACCGCCACTAGATCGGCCTTCGCGGGTGGCGGACCGCGGTTTAGCGCACTACTCCGTCTCGCTGCTTCAGGCGGCCGTTCCGATCGACTGCGCATCGCCCTCACCGCGATCGGAGCCGCTGCGGCCACGGTCATCCTGCTCGCGGGCGTGGCGGTCGCATTCATCTCCGAAGGCGATGGCCCGTACCAACTCGCCGTGCTCGACCAGCCGGGCCTACGCCCTGGCGTGATGATCTCAATGCTGATGCTGTCTGTCCCGGTTCTCGTGTTCGTCGGGCTCTGCACGCGTGTCGGTGCTCCGGCACGCGACCGTCGGCTCGCTATGTTCCGCATGGCTGGCGCCACACCAAGCGAGGCCACCCGAATTGCCGCTCTCGAGACCGGCCTGGCCGCACTCCTTGGCTCGGCCGTTGGTACCGCTGCATTCTTCGTCGGGCTACCACTGCTGGACTCCACCCGAAATGATGAGCACACGATCACCCAAGCCGATGGGAGCCGATGGGGGCAGGAGGGAATCGCGCGCCTGCTGCCAACCGACGTGTCGATCCCGATCGCCGCCATCGTTGGGCTGATCCTTGCGATCGTGCTCGGGTCCACTGTCGCGAGCGTCCTTGCGCTCCGCAAGGTCCGGATCAGCCCGTTCGGTGTCACTCGAACCAAGCCGCCGAAGACGCCGACCCGAACAGCGGCGTCTATGTTCATCATCGGGTCAGGTGGGCTCGTCGTACTCGGTGTGACCACACGAACCGCGCGGGGCGTCATGATCCCGGTCACCCTCGCCTCCCTCGTGCTCTTCGTCGTGTCCATCGCTGGCTTGCTCGCCGGAAGCGCCTCGATCTCCTCGACAGTGGGTAGATACCTCGCGCCACGCGTTGGCCGACCGGACCTACTGATTGCCTCAAGACGGATGATCGCCGCTCCCTACACAGCAAGCCGCGCGACTGCATCGGTGCTCCTCGCGGTGATGATCGGGGGTGCGATCCAAGGCGTACGAGCCAACTTCCTTGCCAGTGTGGACCCAGCCGACACCTTCTACGCAGACACGTTTCGTCTGCTCGACTGGGTCCTTGTCGTCGCCATCGTCCTCGCGGCAGCAAGCCTGCTCGTTGCCTCTGCAGAGGCAATCGTCGAGCGGCGGCGAACCCTCGCAGCGCTACGAGCGGCCGGCACCCCAAGAGCGGTTCTCGCGCAAGCAATACTCATAGAGACACTCGTCCCGCTGGTCCCGTCGGTAGTACTGGCCGGCTCCGCCGGCGTACTCGCCGCCCGGTCGTTCCTCGGTACAACCGTCGAACGACTCGAGGTCTTCGAGGCCAACGGCACCAACGACCACATCCGGATCGGAGTGCCCATCCCGTGGGAACGCCTCGCCGTGCTCTGTGGTGGAACCATCACCATCACCATCACGATCATTGCACTGTCACTCGTGCTACTCAGAAGCAGCACCAAGCCCTCAGAGCTTCGCGCCGCAGCCTGAGAGACAATCACACCGCAACAGCGGGCGCCGCATGGCCGCCAGTCAGCCGCGGAGAAGCGATCAGATTGATCACAACGTTGGCCGACGAACCCGCCCGCGAACCAGCAATCCGGCGCTTCCGGTCTGACTGGGGTTGGGTGATCTGAACGGGGGGGTCCGCGGGGCGCGGTACAGGGGCTCGCAGAATCGGTGCTGTCTACACGCCGAGTCCGAGAGCCCCTGTGTCATCAGATGGTAAGCGCATGTGTGAGTTGTTGGTCGGGTTGCCTGAGGTGAACGTTCTCGAGGTCGTCGAGACCGATGTCGGTTTGGGGGTCACGATCGAGACCCGAGGCGAACGGCCGACGTGTGCGGGGTGTGGTGGGCAGGTGAAGC
>JAAEMS010000299.1 GCA_024225275.1 Actinomycetes bacterium | reverse complement strand
CGATCGGGTTGCCGGGACAACAGAGCTCTTCCGCCTCACGCCGGGCGCCGACGACGGCCCCGTGTCGCCCGGGGCGCCCACTGTGGTCGACGGCCGGATCCATGTCGCCTACTCAGGTTCCAAAGACTCGATCTGGACCAGCAATCTCGTCGTTGCCGATCTCGAATCCGGCCGAATCCTGTGGCAGTGGGGTCAGACATCTGACCGGGCTCTTCTCCCCGTGGCTGTCACCGACGAGGTCGTGGCCCTGGTGGCCAACACCGAGGTGCTGGTGGTCGATCGGGACACCGGTGGCGAACGCTGGTCCCACACCCTGGTCGGCGACCTCTCGCCCAACGAGGTTCTGGCCGCTGACGGAGCGCTCATCGTCCGCGACTCGAGGCTGCGGGCCTTCGACCTCGCCACGGGAACCGAGCAATGGTCAACCCCTGACTCGTCACTCCAGTACGCGGCCACCGATGGGCCGGCCTTCACACACTCACTCGACACCCGGGCACTGGATTCGGCCACCGGAGACCTGGTCTGGTCGACGCCCTGGGAAGGCCCACTCATCTCGGGCACCATTGTCATAGGGGACGGGGTCGTCTACAGCCACGGGTCGTCGAACGGAGGGCTGGCCGCCCTCGATGCCCTCACCGGCACCCCCTTGTGGTCGCTCACCGACGACGAGGCGTTCCGGCCCGGGTTGCCGCTTCTGCCCCACGATGGCTACCTCGCGGGTGTCGATTCCCAGCGGCGCATCGTCGTGGCCCGACCATAGGTCGCGGGCGGAGAGCGTGCTCAGCTAGCTTCCGCACATGGACAACTTCGCAGGCCGGATCGCAGTCGTAACGGGTGGGGGCACGGGGATGGGGCGCGATCTCGTCCATCAGCTGGCGGCCGAAGGGTGCCATGTGGCCGCCTGCGATGTCTCCATGGGGAACCTGACGGCCACGCGGGAATCAGCCCTGGCCGGAGCGCCCGACGGGACCCGGGTCACCGTGCATCAGTGCGACGTATCCGACGAGGCCCAGGTCATGGGGTTTCGTTCAGAGCTCATGGCTCAGCACGAGACCGACCACGTGAACCTGGTCTTCAACAACGCCGGGATTGGTGGTGGCGGCAGCTTCGTCGAGGACGAACGACCGGCTTGGGAGCGCACCTTCGACGTGTGCTGGGGTGGTGTCTACCTGTGCAGCCGGGCGTTCGTGCCCCTCCTGGTGGCGTCCGACGAGGGATGGTTGACCAACACCGCCAGCATCAACGGGTTCTGGGCCACCGTTGGTCCGCACCGCCCTCATACCGCCTACTCGGCCGCGAAGTTCGCGGTGAAGGGGTTCTCCGAGGCCCTGATCAACGACTTCCGACTCCACGCCCCCCACGTGGGGGTGTCGGTGGTGATGCCCGGCCACATCGGTACCGACATCGTCCTCAACTCGATGGTCGTGCACGGTGGTGAGGCGAGCCCTGAGATGACCGAGATCGGCAACGCCTTCCGCACCATGGCCCCCACCACTGCGTCCCAGGCCGCCACCATCATCCTCGACGGGGTACGGGCCAGGCGCTGGCGCATCCTCGTCGGCGACGACGCTCACATCATCGACGACCATGTCCGCGACACCCCCGAGCAGGCCTACGAACCCGAGTTCTTCCAGAAGATCCAGCAAGCCGGCGCCCTCGACGCCTTCCCGGTGTAGCCCTCCCCGAACTTTCCGCGCCAGATTCGAGTTTTGTGCCATTTGGCGCGGAAACCTGAGGAGGATTGGTGATCAGCGGTCGAGAACGCGCCGGACGGTGTTGATGACCTCGGATGGTCGCTGGGTCACGTCGGCCCAGGTGATCACCAGGACCGTCCAGCCCAACGCGGTCAGTCGATTCCGGCGACGAGGATCCCGCTCGAACGACTGGCGGTTCAGGTGCCAACGGACGCTGTCGAGCTCGAGCGCGACAAGCCGATTGGGCCACGCCAAGTCCAACCGGGCCACGAAAGCCCCTTCGTCGAACACTTCGTGCTCCACATCCGGTACGGGCAGGCCGGCTGTGCTCAGAAGCCGCACGACCTTTCGATTCCCGCCACTGTCGGCCGGGCGTGAGTCGTACCGGGCCTTCAGGAGTGCACCCAGATTTGCTGACCCGCGCCGGCCGCGGCCGCCGAGCCGTTCGTGTGTCTCCTTCAGGCCCGGCCAGGTCACCAACTGCAACCTGAGGGCGCTGTCGACGGCGACCTCGAAGTCGCGGTATTCAACCATTCCGGCCAGGTCGATGAGGGTCCGGTTGGGTCCGGTGGTCGGGATGCCGTGGAGCCGTGTCTCGTCCATGGTGTCCCACTGGGTCGTCTCGTGCACACCTTCGGACCGGCGCCGGTAGTGGCCCTGCGGGACGGTCACCTCGATCGGCGACTGACGCAGGCCATCAAGGCCGTACAGGCGGGCCGCAGCTCGGTGAGTCGCCAATCCGCCAGTGCCGAGGCACAAGGCCAACACCCGCGCCCGCCACATCATGGGCACAGAGCCGATGTGGAAGACCCCAACGTCCAGCTCAGACCAGAGGCCGAGGTCCAGCCGCCGCCGGATCATGTACCAGGTGAAGCCGACCGCCAGAGCCTGATGAGCGGTGATGAGGCCGTACTGTCGTGCCGCGATTGGTGCCGCCGCAGCGTCGGGAGCATGCACATCTTGCCGCCTTCGTGAGTTTCACAAGAGGCGGCAAGGCCGCGAGCAGCACCCATCTTTCCGCGCCAGATCGGAAAAAACTCAGGTCTGGCGCGGAAAGTTCGGAGGGGGGGGGAGGGGGCTACTCCATCATTGCTTCGACGCGCTGGATGGCGTCGATGAACTCGTCGATCATTTCGAGGACCACACGGGTGGCAGACTTCGACTCGTTCATCGAGCCGACGACCTGGCCCACGAAGTAGTTGGCCAGCTTCACCGCCCCCTCGTTCTCGGGGT
>JAAEMS010000298.1 GCA_024225275.1 Actinomycetes bacterium | reverse complement strand
GGCCAGGAGCACCCGCCAGACAAGGCAGGGTCGACGATGTCGGGGCGCTCTCAGCCGGGACCAGCCCGCCTGTCGAGGAAGTCGGCGATGAGCCCATTGATCCGGTTGGGCCGATCGAAGTGGATCATATGGCCCGCCTCGGGCAGTTCGTGGTGCTCGATGTCGGCGAACAGAGCGAGCCGGGCGGCGAACTCGTCGTCAGTCATCTTCACCCGGTCGAGGCTGCGGCGAGTCCACCAGGTCTCCCAGGCCTCGGCACCGCTGACGGCAAGAACCGGGGCCGTGATGGCCTCCCACCTCTGCTGGAGCTGGGACTGGTCGAGCGAGGCGATCCAGTCCCAGGTCCGCTCGTCGTGTCGCCACACTCGGCCACCGTCTTCGGTGGGGATGGTGCCCTCATCGGCCAGCAGCCGCGCCCGGTCAGGGGCGAGGCGGGGGTGGGCAGCCGTGAGCCGGTCGGAGGCCGCCTGGACATCGGGTTGGGGACGGTGGCGGGGCGATGAGCGCAGCATCTCGACCATGCCCCTGGCCTGCTCGAGACGCTGAGGGCCAGCAGCCGGTTCAGGAGCCCCCGGCGGGCCCATGCCCTCGAGTAGCACGGCCGCCCGCACCCGGTCGGGGTAGAGGCCCGAGTAGTTGGCGACGGTATGACCTCCGAGGCTGTGGCCGATCAGGATCGGCTGGTCGATCTCGAGGGCGTCGATCAAGTCGACCAGGTCGGCCACGAAGTGGAGCACGGAGTAGGCACCGGGGTGATCGGACCGGCCATGGCCCCGGGCATCGAACGCCACCACCCGATACCGATCGATCAGTGACCGGGCCAAGGGCTCGAGGCTGCGGGCCACATCGGCCATGCCGTGCAGGAGCAGGACGTCACCCAGGGACTCACCCGACGGAGGGCCGTAGTCGTAGACGGCGATGGTTGCCGCACCCAAGCTCACCCTCGTAGGAGAAGGCCAAGCTGTCACCGGCGGAACGATGGAAGCTCGACCCTTGAGCAGTACTGCACCGTCTGATCACCAATGACCATCGCCCGGCCGGCCGCCTCCGGGGTACATCGGAGACAGGTCTCGTAGACATGGGAGGGCGCGGTCATGCGATACCCACCATTTCGGTGTCCGCTCGCAGTACCACCGTGGTGGCCGGGTCGACCCAGCGTTCCATGCCATCAGCCTGGATGGTCTTCCGGTACCGGCGCCAACCATCGGCATCGGGGAAGTAGAGCTCGGCCATGCCGGCGAAGGGCCCAGCCCCCGGTTCAGTGCTGTGGCTCACCGCGTAGTGGAAGCCGCCTACCTCGTTCATGACCCCTCGCACGTTCGGAACATGGACGTTCAGCCAGTGGTCGAACAGCTCGGTGGGATCGGCGCCGCCCTGGATACCCACCAGGAACATGACCTTCAGGAATCCGCTGCGGGTAAAGGGAAAGGGTGGGTTGAGGGTGTTGGGCACAAGGGGCAGCCGCTCGGAGCCGTCGATAACGACGTACTCGGTGGTGGCCCACGGCACGTAGGGCTCGGCCTTCTGTTGGAAAGTGTCGGCCGGTTCGGTGCCGTGGGGTTGGTCGGGTTGGGGTAGGGCCTGGTCCCACCAGAGCTGGGCCACCCCGTCCCAGACATGGTTGCCGTCACGGTCGGCATCGAACAGGGTGGCCACGTAGCGGCGGGCATGGAGCTTGCCCTTCTCGGCCGCGGCCAGCTGCCCTGCGATGACCGCCGGCATGTGGTTCGCGAACCAGTTGGCCACCAACTCGTCGCGCGAGGTGCTGGGCCGGCGCTTGATGAGGTAGTTCATCTTGGCGCCTGGCGTTTGGACGATGTCCGGCCCACTCATGGGGTCCCCCTTCTGCCAACGGTCCACGGTAGTCGGGCGGGCCGAGCAGAATGACGGGCATGTCCGACGCTGCGACCTCGAGATCCAACAGCCCGTTCCGGCTGGTACTCACCGGCGGGCCCGGCGGCGGCAAGACCACCGCGGCCGACCTCTTCCGGCGTGAGATCGGTCAAGGAGTCATCGTCGTACCCGAGGCCGCCACCCTCCTGTTCAACGGTGGGTTCCCCCGACCCCAGGAACCCCATGCCCGCCGCAGCGCCCAGGACGCGATCTATCACGTGCAGCGGAATCTCGAAGATATCCAGGCCGCCCAGTTTCCCGACCGGGTCCTGCTGTGCGACCGGGGCACGGTCGACGGTGGTGCCTACTGGCCCGACGGCTCGGCCGAGTTCTACCAGTCGGTCGGCTCATCGCACCAGGGCGAGCTCAACCGCTACGACGCGGTGATCTTCTTCGAGACGGCGGCCCGGGGCGGCCACGGGTTCGAGAGCGAGAACCGATTCCGCACCGAGTCACAGCAACAGGCCATCGACCTCGACACCCGCCTCCGCGACCTGTGGAGCCCTCATCCCCATTTCACGGTGATCCCACACACCGCGTCGTTCTTCCGCAAGATGACCATCGGCCTGGGCATTCTCGAGAGCCTGGTGGCCCAGCTACCGCGAAGCCAGGACCCGGACGAAGGGGGCTCAGGCGACGAGGGCTGACACCGCGGCGTGCTGATCCATTGGAGCAGATGCTAGATCTCTGTCCATGTCGCTCTCGCTCTTCGCCCCGTCCTCAGCCATCGAGGCCACCGTTGTGGGACCGCTCGAAGCGGTGATCTCGCTCGCTCTGGTGGTGGTGGCCGTCGCCCTGTCGCGTTGGAAGCGGCTCGGACTCGAACAGTCCATCATCTGGGCCTGCCTGCGGGCCGCAGTGCAGCTCCTGGCCGTCGGGTTCCTCCTGCGGTTCATGCTCGAGTCGAGTCAGGCCGCGGTGTGGGCGTGGTTGTGGGTCGCGGCGATGGTTGTGATCGCCGGAGAGGTGGTGGGGCGCCAGGCGCCCATGGTTCCGACCTTGCGGGTGACGGCGCTGGTGTCGGTGGCGGTGCCCACAGCGGTGGTCCTGGCGATCATCTTCGGCCTCCAGATCCTGGAACCAGAGCCGGTGGCCATCGTCGTGATCGCGGGGATCACCATCGGCAACACCCTTCCCGCCGCGGTCCTGGCCGCCAAACAGCTGGTCGAGTACCTGTACGACCAACACTCCCAGGTCGAGGCCTTGTTGGCCCTGGGCTTCGACGCCCAGGGGGCGACCCGCTTCATCACTCCGTTGAGTGCCCGCACCGCCCTCATCCCCCAGATCGAGCGCACGAAGGTGGTGGGACTGGTGGCCCTGCCGGGGGCCTTGACCGGTCTGCTGCTGGCCGGGGTCGACCCCACCAACGCGGTGCTCACCCAGCTGGTGGTCATGTATCTGGTGCTGGGCTCGGTGGCCACCGCCGTGGCCGTGTTCGTCACCATGATGGCGGTGCGGGCGTTCACCGTTGACTCACGGATGGCCGAGTGGACCCGGGTGCCCGTCGACCTCGGCTGAAGGTCGACCTCTACGACCGAGGCTTCGAGATGATTCCGTCCTGTTCTCCAGCGCCTGACCAGGCAGGTCGCTACGGTCCGGGTATGGAACTTCGTGCGCTCGGACAACTCCAGGTCTCGGCTGTCGGCTTGGGCTGCAACAACTTCGGGATGACCATCGATGCTGACCAGACCCAGATCGTGGTCGACGCGGCCATCGATGCCGGCATCAACTACTTCGACACGGCCGAGATGTACGGCAACGGCCTGTCCGAGGAGTATCTGGGCCGCGCCCTCGGGTCCCGTCGAGGTGAAGTTCTGGTCGCCACCAAGTGGGGCCACGACGCGTCGCTGGCCGAGGGCGAACGCGGGGGTGACCCCACACTGATCCGAGCACGGCTCGATGCCAGCCTGGCCCGCCTGGGCACCGACTACGTCGACCACTACCAGCTCCACCGGCCCGACCCGGACACTCCGGTCGAAGAGACGTTGGGCTGTCTCGCTGAGCTCCAGACCGAAGGCAAGATCCGCGAGATCGGCTGCACCCACTTCACCGCCGACCAGCTCGACGAGGTCTACGCAGCCGCGGCCCAGCACGGCGTTCCCGCCTACCCGTCGGTGCAGAACTACTACAGCCTGCTCACCCGCGGCCCCGAGGAGGACGGCGTGTTCGATGCCTGCTCCCGACATGGCATCGTCTTCGTTCCCTACTTCCCGCTCGAGTCCGGTCTGCTCACCGGAAAGTACAAGCTGGGGCAGGACCGTCCGACCGACTCCCGGCTGGTGAAGTGGGGCGACCGGGCCTCGGCCTTCATCGACGACGACAAGCTCGCGGTGGTCGGCCGCCTCACCGATTGGGCCGAGAGCAAGGGCCACTCCATCCTCGAACTGGCCATGAGCTGGCACACCTCGCATCCCCTGGTGGCGTCGGTCATCGCGGGCGCCACCAAGCCCGAACAGATCCACTCGAACGTTGCCGCCGCCACGTGGGCGCTCACCGCCGACGACCGCGCCGAGGTCGACCAGGTGATGGGGTCAGACGCCGGGGGCTGAGGAGTCGGGCGACTCCCTACCTCGCAGGCCGCCGTCCTGGGCCTCGGTCGTGTTCACGACCCTGTTCGTAGCATGCTGGGGCCATGACTACTGCTCTCTGGGTGGCCGCGGTCGTCCTCGGGTTCGGGGTGACCGTCAAGGCCAGCAGCGAGGCGGTCACCAACGCCACGGAGCTGGCCCGGGGTAGCCGGCTGCCCCCCTTCTTCATCGGCATGACCCTGCTGGCCCTCGGAACCGACCTCCCCGAGATGGCCAACTCGATCGCCGCCTCGGTCACCGACAATGGCGACGTGAACGTGGGCGACTCGATTGGCTCGACCACGACCCAACTCACCCTCGTCTTCGGACTGTTGCCCTTCGTCACCAACCGGATCCCACTGGGCGAACGCGGCTCGCCCCAGGCCCGCGGCCAACAGACCACCGCCTGGATCACGGCCCTGGCCTTGCTGGCCTTGGCCCTGCTGCTCGCCGACGACCACATCGGGCGGCTCGACGGTGCATTACTGATCATGGCGTGGCTCGCCGGGTCACGACTCGTGTACCGGGACACCAGGACCGAGCCCCAGCTGGAACTGGAAGAAAGGGTTTCCGGGCGGTTGCGGTTCGTGGGCCGGCTCATTGTCGCCCTCCTAGTCATCGGCGCCGCCGCCACCCTGGCGGTGGAGGGCCTCACCCGCCTCGCCGAACTCTGGGGGGTACCCGCGTTCGTCATCGCCTTCTTCGGTGCGTCGATCGGGACGTCGCTCCCTGAGCTGGTGGTCGCCATAACCGCCCTGCGCAGAGGTGAGGCCAGCCTGGCCATCGGTGATGTCCTGGGCTCGTCGTTCGCCGACGCCACTCTGTCGATCTCGGTCGGACCGATCCTGTTCCCCACCGTCATCGACGGTGGACTCGCGGTGCGGGGGGCCCTGGTGGCCGGAGGCGCCGCCATGGTGGTGGCCCTGTTGTTGGGTCGGGGAGGCGAACACGACCGTCGAAGTGGTGCGATCCTCCTCCTGATCTACGCGGCCAGCTGGCCCATCCTGCTCTGACCCCTAGGATCACGGCCGTGACCAACACTCCAGGCATCAGCGAGGACGCGGCGATGAGCGCCGCCCTCGATCTCGCCCGCGAGGCCGCCCAGGCGGGCGAGGCCCCCATTGGAGCAGTGGTGATCTGTGGCGGCGAGATCGTGGCCGGCCGCCGCAACGAGCGGGAGGCCACCAACGATCCCAGTGCCCACGCGGAACTGCTGGCTCTACGCGACGCGGCTCTGGCCGCAGGCTCGTGGCGCCTGTCGGATGTCACGGTGGTGGTGACCCTCGAACCGTGCGTAATGTGCGCTGGAGCCCTCTCGCAAGCGCGTGTCGACAGGGTCGTGTTCGGGGCCCATGACCCCAAGGCCGGGGCCTGCGAGACCCTCTACAATGTCGGCGCCGACCCCCGCCTCAACCATGAGTTCGAGGTGGTATCGGGCGTACGGGCCGACGAGTGCGGCCAGCTGCTCACCGACTTCTTCGCCGATCGTCGCTGAGGTTGCGGCCCTACTGGGCCTCGACCTCGCGGTGGAGGTCGGCCTCGACATACATCGGCCGAGCGTGGGGCACCACGGCCCGCACCGCGGCCTCGACCCCATCCACCGCTTTGGCGAGCTCGGCCACCGACAGACCCCGGTTGAACTCGATCTTGCAGCCCACCAGCAGCTCATCAGGGCCGAGATGCTGGGTGCGGAGGTGGATCAGCTTCTCGACGTGGGGGGCCGCCACGATGGCCTGACGGATCTGCTTCATCTCGTCGGGCTTGGCACCCTCACCGATCAGCAGGCTGCGCATCTCGACGATCAGGGTGACGGCGATGGCGAACAGCAGGATCCCGATCGAGAGGGTGCCGATGCCATCCCACACCGGGTCATCGGTGACCTGGGCGGTCAGGAGAGCCACCAGGGCGAGAGCCAGACCGATCATGGCCCCGAGATCCTCGAGCAGAACCACGGGTAGCTCAGGGCTTCGAGTTCGGCGAATGAACTCCCACCAGCCCATATCGCCCTTGATCGGCTTGGCTTCCTTGACCGCAGTCCGGAAGGTGAACCCCTCGGCGACAATGGCGAACAGGAGAATGCCCACGGCCACGCCGACGCTCTCGACCTCGTGGGGGTGAAGGATCTTCTCGACCCCCTCGAACAGGGCGAAGCCGGATCCCAGCAGGAACAACACCAGGGCCACAACGAAGGCCCAGAAGTAGCGTTCGCGGCCGTAGCCGAACTGATGCTCGTCGTCGGCCTCACGGGCCGCCGCCTTGCCGCCCCACAGGAGCAGGGCCTGGTTGCCGGCGTCAGCCACCGAGTGGATGGACTCGGCGAGCATCGACGACGCCCCGGTGATGATGAATCCCGCGAACTTGGCGAGGGCTATCGCCGAGTTCCCGATGAGGGCGGCGAGAACCGCCTTGGTTCCTCCAGAAGCAGCCATGGCGGGTCAGGCTAGAGGCTGAGCGGAGCGAAGTCGTGGCCAGAGTGGCCCGACGAGCGAAGCGAGACCTGAACGGAGGATCCAGCACTGAGCGGAGCGAGGTCGTGGCCAGGTCGAGATCAACCTGACAACTCCGTCGGCGCGGTGTACTCAACTCGCTACCCTGTGGAGCGGAAGGTTGCCAGAGCGGACGAATGGGGCGGCCTCGAAAGCCGTTGTAGCACTTCGTGTTACCGTGGGTTCGAATCCCACACCTTCCGCCACAAAGGCCCTGGTCAGATATGGTTTCGAGAGAACCTTCCTGATCGGGGTCTTTCCAGTTTCCGGTCCAGAAACTATGGAGCGGACACTGTGTGGACACTGGCAGCGGGCCACAACAGACAAGCACGAGCGCCGAAACCGCTAGTTCATGAGCAGCGCCGGCTGCATCGGAGCGGGCGATGAGGGATCAGGCGGTCTTCGTCTTTGGCTTGGTCGAGCCGACGGCAGGGACCCCTCGAGAGAAGCGCCGGTTCAGGCACTCGGCTGCCACATTGATGCTTCGTTCAGGGGTCTTGCCGGCTGAGGTGGCCAGAAGATTGGGACACTCAGTTGACGTGCTGATGCGTACCTATGCGGGGATCCTGACAGACGAGCTCGATCGATCGAACACGATGATCGAGCTGGAGATTGACCGCCAACTCGATTGAACAGTCGGAGGCCACCTCTGATTGTCTCAGCGCTGCTCGCTCTCGTGTGCCTGAATGCGGTTTCGGTTGATCCAGTCTTCGACGTCGTCGGGGTGGAACCGAACGAACTTGCCGATCTTGCAGTACGTCAGGCGTCGCTCGGCGATGAGTCGACGAACGAATCGCTCGGTGACGCCGAGGTGCCGGGCTAGATCAGCAATGCCGAACAGGTGGCCGCCCGCGAGATTCTCGCCGTCTCGTCGTTCCGTTCGTCGGCGGTCGGGGCGGATGCGTCGGTCTTCGCTCGCTGTTGTCATTCGGTTCCCTTCGTCTGAAGATTCGCCTTCTGATTGCTGAGACTGAGACAGGGCGGCAGTTGCCGGATCGATGTCTAGCTACGGCATCCTGAGATGTTCGTAGAGCCACTGGTCCCAGTCGGTTGGTGCTCCTCCGCTGATGCATCCCGTGCCGGGTGCCGCGAGCGGGTTGATAGGTGTGCCGAGAAGGATCGAGAGGATCACGGGCTGTGGGCACAGCGATCGTCCTCCGCCGTTCATGGAGAAGTGGAGGTGAGGGCCCGTGGTGTTGCCAGCCCCGGGAGATCCAGGTTCGCCACCAGTGAGTCCGATCTGTTGGCCGGCGACCACGGATTGCTCGGTCTGGACGCTGACTGCGGAGAGGTGGCAGTAGGTGTAGCGGACGCCGTCGACACCATCGATTGTGACGGTGCTTCCGCAACGTCCAGTTGAGCCGTCGAAGACTGCAATGGACTTGAATGCGACTGCGACGGTGCCTTCGACCATCGCGAAGGTCGGAGTGCCGCTGCTGAGCCCAACGTCGATTGCCGGGTACTCGTGATGCGAATGTGTCGCCTGAGCGAGGGAAAGGCCGTTGAGGGGCGGTGCGTAGCCGGCGATAGGGATGGCGGACACCGCGACGGCAGAGATTGGACAAGAACGTCCGATGCCCAACCCGTGCCGGTCGTAGAGGCTGACCACTTTCACGGCCTCGCTCTCCGCCTGGCCCAGAAGCGAAATGAGCCGTCACGCCAGAGCGGTTCCGGCGGGGACGACGGCGAACCGGACGCGTCGCTTCCATCTCACACTCGGCGCGCCACCGGAGGTCCTGAAAGGACCTGCAGAAGCTCCTATGTGATAAGTCGGGTTGTTGGTGCTGGGTCCGGGAGACGGAACGGTGACGGGTCACGTTGGTCCGGGTTCGGGCTCCTATGAGGTCATCCCGGTCAGCGGTGGGGTTCGGGGTGGTCGACGGTTCTGCAGGAGGACACGCCTGGGCGGTCTGGTTGTGTCTGGGGTCAGACCACCCCGAGAACTGGGTTCAGGTGGCGAGGTCCTGGGTCAGGATGGGGTAGACCTCGCGGGCGACGTAGCGTTTCAAGCAGGGGATGATTTCGCGTTTGGACAGGCCCTCGGTGGTGCGGCGCTCGACGTAGTCGCGGGTGCGTTGGTCATGGGCCATGCGTGACAAGACGATGCGCCATAGCGCAGCGTTGGCGTCGCGGTCACCGGCACGGTTGAGGCGGTGGCGCACGGTCTTGCCCGATGATGCTGGGAGCGGGTTGGTGCCACACAAAGCGGCGAACGCTGCCTCCGATGCGAGGCGGTCGGGGTTGTCGCCTGCTGCGATCAACAGGGCGGCGGCGGTGTCGGTCCCCACCCATGGCTGGGCAACGAGGTTTGGGGCGACGTCGGCCACGAGACGGCCGAGAAGGTCATCGAGGGTGCCGATTTGGTCGGTGAGGAACCGCCATCGCTGACCCAGGGTCTTCAACACGACGGTTGCCGCGATTTCAGGATCGGCGATCCTGGTGGTGCCGGGCCGGGTGCGGGTAATCGCTTTGATCAACCGCACCGGTGTGAGGCCTCGATGCTGGTCCCGGATCTGTTCAGGGGCGGTGTCGAGCACGGCCCGGATCTGGTTCATCGTCGCGGTCCGAGCCCGAACCGCAGAAGCGCGCGTGTTGCGCAGCATCCGGATCGACTCAACCGGACCGGTGCCAGTCTTGGGTGTCCCGGCGTCAAGGCCGCCAAGAGCTGCCCGGGCCGCAGAGATCGCGTCGAGGGGGTCGGACTTGCCGTGGCTGCGACATGCCTGACGGTTCGGTCGGTTGATCTCCACGACACTCACGCCGACGTCGTGTAGGTGACGGGCGATGCCTGCACCCCAAGAGCCGCAGCCCTCCACGCCCACGCGGCCCAGATCGCCGTGCGATACGAGCCAGTTGGTCAGGTCGCGATAGCCCGCAGCAGTCGTCGGGAACGCCCTGGACGAGATCTCGGTGCCCAGTGTGTCAACCACCGCGGCGACGTGGGTGTCTTTGTGGGTGTCGATCCCGCCTGTGACAAGGCGCGTCGAATCAGCCAACATGGCATCAGCCATCTTCGTTCTCCAATCGGGTCTGAGATGGCACGCACTTGCCGGGACGGCGCCCGCTGACCAGAACCCGCTACCACGGGTACTTGTCGACGACGCCCGACCGGTGAGTGCCACCAGGTGAGATCATCACCCCGACTTTTTCGCGGCCGGCAACGCCAACGCGCTCACCAAGATTCTCTCACCGATGTGTCATGCCTTTCCCAGGGTCCAGAACATGAGATGAGATGGCCGAGCGCCTTCGCATCGAGCTCCAATCGTTTGGCCATTGCGCGTTGGCTGATTCGGGGCGCTGCAGGCGGCCGGGGATAGTGCTGGGCGCTCGGGAGGACGACCTGATCGGGCGGCTCTGGGATCGTTCCGTCTGGTGTCCGCTCCGGGTCGGGGGCGATTTGGCCGTGGCTGCTGGTGCCGTTGTTGCAGGGCGGGGTGGCGAGGTCCTGAGAATCGGTGTGTCATCCCCATTCGATGACGGTCAGTTGATCGCGGTGTGGGGTTGACGAAGCGGAAGATGAGCGGCTCGTAGCCTGGACGCGGGAGCACTACTGTTCGAGGATCTACACCTGATGCACCCGTCGGCGCGGACCTTCCCTCTGAGCGGTCGGTCCCGGGGCTCTAGACTTCAGGTCGTGAGAACGTTCAAGGTGTCAGGCGCTGAGCAGGTGAGCGTGGACCTCTCCCGCCACTTCGGCTTGGAGCTGACCGCCCAACCGCTCGGCGGTTACCTGGGGAGGAACGAACTCTTCCTGCTCCACGATCTGGATGCCGTGGTCAAGGTCTTTCACGCCTCAGCTGCGCTGAAGTCGGCTCGGGAAATCGAAGTCTACCGCGCGGTGTCCGGTGCTGATCTCCCCGTTCCAAGGCTGTTGGGTTCCGGTCACCTGGGTGACGGCGAGCCATGGGTGGCGCTGTCACGCATGCCGGGCCAGCCTCTCGACGTCATCGCCGACGACGGCGCCGTCGATGTGGCGGGGGACACGGGCGGGGCTTCGATCTGGTCGGCGATGGGCGAGCTCCTAGCGTCACTCCACGCCCTAGGTACCGGCTCGGCCCTGCCTTCCGGACTGGTGCGGGACTACGGTGCGATGTACGGCAAGATCGAGCGGCCGAGCTCGTTGACCACAAGGGCGCTCGCCGTTGTGGAACGGGGTCGTGGGCCGGTGCCGCCTTCGCTCGTGCACGGCGATTTCTCCAGCCGAAACCTACTCGTCGAGGGCTCGACGGCCTCCCTGACGATCACCGGCCTGTTCGACTTCGAGCGAGCGGCCGTGGACGACCCCGCCATCGATTTCGCCATGTTCCTCTTCAAGAACGCCTGGGATCGCCGCGATCGGTACGAGCGGTTCCTGGCTGGCTATTCCTCGGTGCGTGACCCTGGTCCGGATCTTGAACCCCGTGCGCTGCACCACCTGCTCGGCTTGCTCATCGAGATCGAGGGTTGGGCAATCGACGAGGACCCACCGTACTACCGGCGGGCAATGGAAGCGCTGGCTCGGGTCCTCTCCGATGGGCTGCCCACTTAGGTTCCGTGGGTCGACACTGAAGAGGAGCTACGATGGAGTCAGTCTCACTGCACGAGGTCACGACGGTCTCGGAGGTCGGGCCGGGTGCCTTCACCGCCTCCATCGATCCGGACTGGGTGATCTTCGGGGCCAACGGCGGATACCTCGTCGCCCTGCCCTCCGGGCCGCTGGTCGGTCGGCCCGGTTCCGCCGTCCCGTGAGCGTCCAGGCCTCCTTCACCGGCCGATCGGACGACACCCAGCCGGTGGAGCTGGCGGTGACCGACGTCCGCTCGTCGTCGCGGGCCCACTGCCAGCGCGTTGCCCTGACGCAGCTTGGCAGGACCTGTGCTGAGGTAACGATCTGGTCGGCGGCCGGCGGCACGTCCTACGAGCATGCAACCGTCGAGGAGGTCCCCGACCCGGCTTCGGTTCCCTCCTCCTGGGACCGCTTGGGCGAGGAGGCCCGAAAAGACGACTTCGGCTTCCGGTCGCACTTGCAGGAGCGGCCGCTGAAGTGGACCGAGGACTGGCTCAACCGGCCGGGCGGTGCGCCGGTCTACGACTGCTGGCTGCTCCTGGAAGGCGGCCTCGGGAGCCGGGATGCCTGGACGTTCGCCGGGTTCGTCGCCATCGTCTGCGACATCTTCCCGTCCCAGGCCGCGGTGCGGGGCCACACCCACCAGGACTCGAGGTACGTTCCCCTGACCCTGTCGCTCTCGATCTCCCTCGGTGAGCCACCGGACGACCTGGATCGAGTGTTCTGCCAGGCCGCCTCGCCGCTCGCCGGCGGCGGGCACGCCAGCGGGACGGTGACCGTGCGCGACCGGTCCGGCCGGCCGATCGCCACGTCGGTCCAACAGAACCTCCTCCGGCCAATCGCGTAGCCATGTTTGGGGTACGAGGGGTTCCCGGGGTGGCCGTGGCGCCGCCAGCGGCTGTAGTGGAGGTTGCACCAGCCTCGGGCTACTGGTGGCCGGTCGCAGTCGGGGATGGTGCAGTGTTCGGGTAGGGGGTGGTGGTGTAGTTGGGTGGGGTGGCCGTTGCGTTCCCATCGTCCGTAGTGGGTGACACACCAGCCTCGTGCTACTGGGGGCTTGTCGCAGTCGGGGATGGTGCAGGTGTCGGGTTGGGGGTTCCAGTCTTGGAGTCGGGTGTCGGGCTGGCCGTTGCGCCACCAGCGGAGGTAGTGGCGGTTGCACCAGCCTCTGGCCTGGACGGGTGCGTCGCAGTCGTCGATGGCGCAGGTGGGTGGGTTGGTCATGGCTTCGGTGGCGGCGGGGTGTGGCCGGGGGAGCGGAGGGGGATGTTGTGGGCTCGGAGGCGGTTGCGGATGGTGTTGGGGGCACAGCCGACCTGGTGGGCGAGGTTCACGAGGGAGCGATGGTTGGTGAGGTACTGGTGTGGAGCCTGTCGGGCGGGAACTGGTAGCCGGCAAACGAATCAGATTCGACGCTGCTGGGATGCTCCACCCGCGCACGCTTGCTGCCGGGCACCCGGTCCGTCAACGCGGCTGTGTGGTTCATGCTCGGTTCCAGGGCGGGCGGCCGTGGGATCGAAACCAGTTGGCCTCGCCGCGTTTGGCGTCTTCTGCTGGGAGTTCCCGTACCCAGATCTCGACTGTTCGGCCCTCCACCAACGTTGCGTTGGCCAGAGCGTTGATTCGACAGTTGGTCTGTTGGCCGCCGTTGGTCCGGCCTGGCTGGGCGGCTTGCACGTTGGCCCGGGTGATGTGGGAGTAGCCGGCCGGGCCAAGCCGTTCTGCCAATGATCGTTGGGTCTGTCCGACGTAGGCGACAGCGCCGTCAATGGCCCAGATGTAGAGGCCAGGTGAAGATGGGAGCGGGGGCATCTCCAGCTCCGCGAACGGGCCTGCTCCCCAAGGGTGTCGCGTTCGGCCGGCTCCAATCGGTGGTGACGGCTCGTTGGTGCTCGCAGCAGTGACTGGTCCGGCGAGGGTGAACCCGTCGAATCCGTCCGAACCGGGGACAACCGCTTTGGGGGCCCTCGGGGTGGGGTTCCGTCGAAGATTTCGACGTCGACCGGATCGTGGCGACGGAGGTGTGTCGGGGACCCTGGATGGAGGTGGGGTTGGTATCGGAGTTGACGAGGCCTTCAGCTGGTACCACCCATGAGAGACCCGAACGAACACCTTCCCGCACGGAGAAGGCGGACCGGTGCCGGCGTTGCTGGTCATGCCCTGCACTACCGGTTGGATGGAACTCCGACCGATCGACGGATGGGCCTTCTGGACTCGCTCGATGAGGTCCTTGAGGGCGAAGCTCCCGCGACCTTCGGCGTCGAGTTCGTGAGCGGCGTCCAGCACGACCTTCCAGATGGGCATCCCCATGGGCCAACCCTACGGGGGCACACCGACCTTTCGCCTGTGGGGCCGAATTGCGTCGTGCCTGGTCAAGCTGCGTTTCGGTATTCGTTGATCAGTCCGTCGCAGTGGCCCGATTTCACGTGGCACTGTTGTGTTGATCGGTCGGCGATGGCTCGAGCAGGGTCCGGTCGTTGTCGTTGACCGTTGGGCGATCGGCTTGTGGTCAGTCGCAGAACCTGGAGGTGGTGGCGCAACACGATGATCTCGAGGTCCTTGGGAGCGCCCGGAAAGAACAACGAGTGGGAGCAAGGGAGACCAGAAGAGGGTAGAGAATATGAATCACGGCGAACCAGGATGGGGGGCATTCGTCCTGTTCAGCACCCACGCGTCACTTTCCGGGCAGCACAGGGCTCAACGTTCGTTCGGTCAGCTTGTAGCCGTCGCCGTTGGGGTCGCGGGTGAGGTAGCGCTTCAGAGGTCCCATCTCCACAGGATGCGCGCGTTCACGCGCTCACGGTGGGTCTGGGTTTCTTCACCTCGCCAGCAGAGCGTCCGAAACGAGGGTGAACAAGGCCGTCGGGCCGTTTGTGACCTCGCTCGCCCCCGCCTCCAGGAGCTCATCGCGCCGAGCGAGGGCCCGAGGCCCGGCGTAGATGATCACAGGTGTCCGGAAGTCCCGGTCCTTCATGGACTTGATGAGGGTGAGCCCGGCGTCCTCGTCCTCCTCGCTACCAGGCACGGACCGCCCCAGATCCGAGATGATGAGGTCATAGGCGGTATGTCCCAGGATCGAGAGAGCTTGGTTTGTGGTGAAGGCGTGATCGACGCGGATGCCGACTCGTTCGAGAGCTCGCTGTTCTGATTCGTTGTTCTCCGGATGGTCGTCCACCCAAAGCACTTGCGCACCGGCCATCCGGCCAAACCGGGGGTCCTCTGCGGCCGCCTCGACCGTGCGACGAACGACGTCTGTGCTCTCGCCGGTGGAACCGGGCTTCCGCTCGGCAACAGCCAGGTCGTCCGCGACCTTCTGGCGCTGATCGGCCGGCAATCGTTCTGCGATCAACCCGACGCCGGCTGGACCTGTGAGTGAGACCTTCTCTCGACCAAGGATCTCCCTGACCTGAGGCGCGAACCACAGCGCCACAATCACGAACGCGGAGGGCCAGGCCAAGGCGCCGAGCAGCTTCGCTATTGCCTCAACCACTTGGACGAACGAGTCGACACTCATCGGTGGTGATCCTACGGGTTGACGGCGTTCGGCGCCGATGGGGCTCACCCCCTCCCGCACGCGTGCGGGCTATTCGACACGACCAACGATGGGCCGATGGAGCTGGGCCAGCGGGCGGCACCGACGAGGACCACCAACATCACGGTTCGCGTGACTGAGGCCGAAGGCGATGGGATGCGCTTCGGCCGTGTTCCGCTCCTCGATGAGGGACTCCCACTGGGCCACTTCTCCGTGCTTTCTCTAGGGGCTGTCCTCTTCAACGAACCAGCACAATTCCATGAGCTGGCTGTCGCCCGCCAGTGGGATGGGGCCACCTGGGTGTGAGTTTCGCCAGTGGGATGGGACCACCTGTTCGCCAGTGATGGGACCACCTTCGGGGGTCCGCCAGTTCCGGTGTTGTTGACGCTCGGCTTGCTGTCGCCGTTGTCGACGAGACCATCAGGAGGCGGCATGGCGTTCCGGGAGGTCCGCGTGTTCGAAGTACGTGAAGT
>JAAEMS010000297.1 GCA_024225275.1 Actinomycetes bacterium | reverse complement strand
GTGAGCGGCCCCCAGATCCTCTCAGCGACCCAGAACCGGGTTTCGTTGGACCCACACCCCACCCAAATCGACACCAACCCAACCACCATGAGAACGTTCAAACCCCAAACAGAAACCCTCCACGGTTTCAGGGGAAGCCCACACCATGGGCTCAGCCCGGTTCCCAAACGCGACACGGCTCATGATCACCGCTGACTGCGGCGGCTCCAACAGCTACCGCATCCGAGCCTTCAAGACCCACCTCGCCGCCTTCGCCGCCGAGACAGGTCTGCGGATCACGGTCTGTCACTACCCGCCCGGCACCTCCAAATGGAACCAGATCGAGCACCGCATGTTCAGCTTCATCACCGCGAACTGGCGCGGCCTTCCCCTCACCGACCTACGCACGATCATCGAACTCATCTCCGCGACCAACACCCACACCGGCCCCACCATCCAGGCCCGCCACGATCCCAACTGGTACCCCACAGGCGTCAACATCACCAACACCGAACTCGCCGCCGTGCCCCTCAACCCCCACCACTGGCACGGCGAAAGGAACTACACCATCAACGCTCAACCAATCCCGGCGTGAGCCCTATCCGTCGGCTATCGGTATGCGGTCATAGGGCTGGGTGCAATATCGGCCGCGCGGCGTTGCGGCAGGTATCGATTCCTGTTCACCCGTCAAGGGAGTCGGTCCCCGGGCCACCGTCGAGGTCGTCGTCGTCTTGGCCACCGGCGATGGTGTCGTCGCCCTCGCCGCCATCAATCGTGTCGTCGCCCGGATCGCCAAGGATCGTGTCAGCACCTCTCTTGCCGTCCACGACGTCGGAGCCAGGTCCGGCATCGATCGTGTCGTTGCCTGCGAGTCCCAGAATCAGCCACCATCGTGACACCTTGAAATCCGGGGACCCTGTTTATGGGGCTAGAGGCGGCGTCGATCGGTTGAGTGGTCCTTCACCAAGCAATCTACAAAGGATTATTGGCTTGGGGGCCAACAGTGAGGTAGATTCGGGCGAGCCGGTTGGCCGGTCTTTCCCCCTTTCAGGGACTTCCATCAAGTGGCAGGACAACACGGTGTTGCGGCAAGGGAAAAGGTTATCAATTCTTTGGACATCACCCAAGAACTGGACTAACAAGATACAGGATATAGACGAGGTCTGAACATGAAGATATTGCTTCTAGGTATTGGTATGCAGGGAAGAGCCGCGTTGTACGACTTGGCACAGCGTAACGAAGTCAAGGAGATCATTGCGGCCGATTGGAATATCGAAGCATTACGGGCACATGTTGTCGAAATGGGCTACGCTCATGGTGAGCGAAGTCGAAATGGTCCTAACGTACGCTGTGAGCAAATTGATGTCACCAGACAAGAGGATCTGGATCGTCTGATTGCGCAAGACGTGGATGTCATTATCAATCTACTGCCCAAAGACTGTATCAACACAATTGCCGTTGCCGCTGTCCGCAACGGTGTTCACATGGCCTTCACTTCCTACATCACACCTGAGCTTAAAGCAATGGCCGGAGAGATCGAAGCTAGGGGCATTACGATTCTGCCCGAATTTGGTCTTGACCCCGGCATTGATTTGGTTCTCTTGGGTCATGCTGTTCGTTCATTGGATAGCGTTGAAGATATTTCTTGTTATGGAGGCGGATTTCCAGACGCTGACGCTGCCGACAATCCCATCAAGTACAAGATTTCATGGACATTTGAAGGGGTGATGAAATCGTATCGCCGAGCAGGGCGCATCATTCGGGAGGGTGAGGTTGTCCATATCAACGACTCGGGGATGTTTGCTCCAGAACATATGCACCTAGTAGACATTCCTGGGCTGGGCAGGCTAGAGGCATATCCGAATGGAGATGCCTTACCGTATGCCGACCTTCTGGGGATTGAACATGCTGATCTGCGAAACATAGGCCGGTATGCCATTCGTTGGCCGGGTCACTGCGCATTCTGGAAAGCAATCGTCGATCTGCATCTGCTGGACAGTGAGCCTGTTATGGTAGACGGCGCGGCAATAAGTCCACAGCGATTCATGGCGGCGGCGATGGCTCCTTATCTGCAATACGGCGACGACGAGCGTGACGTGGCAGTTATCCGAGTGGAAGTAGCGGGACAGAAGAACGGGGAAGCAAGGCAGCTAGTTTATCAAATGGTTGACAAGCGCGATTTGGAAACCGGATATATGTCCATGAATCGTGCGGTTGGTTATACGGTTAGTATTGGCGCGCTGATGATCGGTTCTGGCAAACTCACGAGACGAGGGCTGCTTTCTCCCATTAACGACATTCCTTTTGACGATTTTGTTCGGGAGCTGGCCGCTAGAGGTATTGAGGTTACGGTGGAGGACAAGCGATAGGCATTACAGCTGCGAGCAGTGGTTTGGTGGCGCTTCGGGTCCGAGGGTGGTGTGAGCATCCCGGTTGCGAGACAAGGGCTCTGAGATTCTGGCAGCTCTTTACACTTCCAGAACTGAGAGCGCCTGTGGAAGTTGACCCTGGTGAGTGGAGGGAGGGAACCTCCCCTTCCCGCTCTCTACAGAACCGTACGTGACAGTCTCCGGTCCTGCGGCTCCCGCGCCCATCTCGACAGGCACATCGACGACCTGGCCCCGACGCGTCGGTGTTCCCCGCCCCAACTCGCGGGGTTACCACCAAAGGATCCTGGCGCCGCATCTGAGAACGGGCCCGACACGATGCCAACTGGCACCGATTGCGTTGACGGATCGGGTGCCCAGAAGCGAGGGTGATCGAGTGAATCGTCCCAGCGCCGTCGAGTCCGAATCGTTTGCCGGCGCTTCGGATTTCAGCGGGGGGTGACCGTGGCGAGGAGATCCCAGTTGGGCCGTCCGGCGTAGAGCATCGACCGGATCCGGTAGTTGTGGAAGGATCGGAACCCGAATGCGGTGCGTCTGATCCGCTTGACCAGGTTGTTGATTGCTTCCGCGGGCCCGTTGGTGGCGCGGGCCCGATGCCAGGCCACGATCTGGTCATACCATCGGGTCAGGGTCCGGCCCAGGCTCTGCACTTCGGGTGGGAACGTGTCGTCCTGGAGATCGGCGGCCGGCTCGGCCAGGTACTGATGAGCGATGTCGGGGTTGGGGATGTCATAGAGGGAACCGGACCGCCTCTTGTCCGATAACGCCACGCATACGCCACCTCGCCTTTGGGGTCCCCCGCGGCAAGCAGACCCCGGCGCTTCTCATCGCCGACGGGATCGAGGCGTTCATGGGCCATCGTCAACAGCCGGCGAGCCCGGAACAACGGATCGGCCTTGTGGCCCCGATGGCCCAGGAGCTCGTTCTGCACTCGACGGCGGCACTCATCGAGACGCCGGTTGGCCAACTGCACCACATGAAGCATCGGATCCGCGACCTGGACTGCGTCCGGGAGCATGATGGCGAACGTGGACCGGTACGGGCCGGACAGGTCGAGCACCGCCCACTGGATCCGGGACAGCCATACCGGGTGGCGTCCGGCCAGCCACTGCGCGGGGGCTGACGCGGTGCGGCCCTCCACCACATCCAACAGCTGACCGGTGGGGGCGTCAACCAGCTCGGTGGACCATCGCTGGGTCCTCCATCGGCCTTCGCGTTTGAATCATGTCTCATCCAACGACAGAGCCCGAACCGTTGGGATCCGGTCCGGGTCATCATCGATTGGGGCCTGGCCAAAGGCGATCGCGGCCCGGTTCACGGTGTGCCAATCACAACCGAGTTCGTCCGCCACCTCGGTGACCGACCGGCCCCACCGGCCGACCTGGACGGTGGCCCAGCGCCCGGCCCTGGTGGTCAACAGGTGTGACCCCGGGGGGATCTGTTCGTGCTGCTCTGCCCACGATCCGACCGCGCAGAACACTGCGGGCACCGCCAGCGGCGCTTGCGCCACACCAGCCTGGTGGGCTGCCCGAACGACCGCAGGTCTCGCACCCGGGACGACCCCATGGGACCATTGCCGCAGGGGGCGTCCTTGGCCACAGCTCGATCGATCAGAAGCCCAGTATTCGTCGAATCGCCACGGCGGGGCCGCCGTTCCTACACTTGCGTCCCGTGATCCTCGGTACCGATCAATCTGTCTCGAGAGCTCGCTGGGTCGGACTCAACGATCCCATCACTCGCTGGTTGCTCATGGTGGCGGTGTTGGTGGCCACGATGGTGGTCGTCGGGGGCTACGTCCGCCTCTCTCGTGCCGGGCTCTCCATTACCGAATGGGACGTCGTCACCGGCGTCATCCCGCCTATCGGTGACGTCGCCTGGGAACAGTCATTCGCCGACTACCAGCAGACCCCCGAATACCAGCTCATCAACCGAAGCATGACCCTGGCGGAGTACCAGAGGATCTTCTACATCGAATGGGCACACCGGCTCATCGCCCGAATAGCGGGCTTGCTGGTGGTACTCCCCCTGTTCTGGTTCCTCTGGAAGGGGAGGCTGAGCTGGCGATCGTCATTGCGCTACTGGGCGATCACCATCCTGTTCGGGGTACAGGGGATCCTCGGCTGGATCATGGTGTCGAGCGGGCTGCGCGACCGACCAGCAGTGAGCCACTTCAGACTGACGGTTCACCTGCTGACCGCTCTGCTCTTGCTCGGCATCGTTCTGTGGTTCGCCCTCGACCGAATGGACACCGAGCGGGCAGCCGATCGTTGCGCCGGACCTACCCTCCGAAGCCGCAGCCACACACTCGCCTGGGCTCTACTGGGAGCCGTCGTGGTGCAGATCGCCTTTGGGGGGCTCGTCGCCGGCCTGAAGGCCGGGCATGTGTCCAATACCTGGCCTCTCATGTTCGGACGACTGGTACCACCCGGCCTTCTGGCGGGAGGCGACGAGTGGTGGCTGAGCCTCTTCGAGCCAATCAGCTCCCACTGGATACACCGCTGGCTGGCCTTCGTGGTCGCCGCCATCGGTGTGGCCGTGTTCGTTGTGGTCCGCCGAGATCATCCCGGCAGCGATGCCCTCCGGATCATGACGAGTCTGATGCTCATCTTCATAGGGCTGCAGATCACGATGGGTGTCCTGGTGGTACTGATGAACGTTCAGAAGTGGATGGCACTCACCCACCAGGGCATCGGCGTTGGAGTGTTCTGCATCTCGGTTGGGATCGCCCACCGGGTTCATTCGAGATGGGGGCATGACGCTGCGTTGGTGACCCCACAACCGAGTCGGCATGGTGAGAACGCCCGATGAGTGCTCGACACCACACCCGGCCAGCAATGCCCTTCAACTGCCAATCACGCGAGCAATCCCTCCGGCCCATGGGCCTGCGGGAGTTGCCTGGAGATAGCATTCACCCACGCCGACCCAGCGACCGGCAGGGAGATACCGATGGATGACGATTTCGTCTGGCCCGCAGCGGTGATGCTCGCCGCATCGCCGTCTGGATCGCGCTCGCCCTCTGGCATGCGTTCATCAGCCGCTCGAGAGAACGGCCGTCGCCGGTGGAACCGGTGTTGTGTCTCACCGCCGGCGGTCTCGTCCTGGCTTCCGGTTTCGGCTGACTGTTCGTTGACGGCCCGGTCGTGGGCCAACTCGTACGACTCGGACTGCTGCTCGGCATGGCCGCATGCGCGGACCGCAAGATCGGCAGGACTGAGGCGAAAGCCCTTTTGGCCGCGTCGGCTGTGGTCGCCGTCCTCGCCGTGGTGGTGACGCTGGGGAGCTGACCAGCTCACAAGACCAGCCCCATCGTCTTCGGCGGCGATACCGGGTGGGGTGATCATGGCTGAGGGCCTACCAGCTGATTTCGACCTCGAGGGAGCCGCCCTCGGTGTCGGCCTCGATCTCCACCTCGATCTCCACCTCGTCGGGTACCTCGACGCGCACCCGCACTGCGCCGCGCACGAACTCCAACTCGTTGTGGCGAGACAGCGAGTCGGCCAAGCGCCGGAGTACCGCGGCCGCATCTTCGCGGCGCAGCCGGTGCTTTTCCTCGATCTCAATCAATTCAGTCATCCGATGACTCTCGCGCGCCAGACGACGCATGACCACCCGGGCAACGTCGCCACCAGGATTGCTCGTGGGTGCTCAATATGGGTGCTAACACTGAGGTCATGTCCATGCCGCCGGGTGGGATGCTCCCCCGTGAGCTCGCCGACCGCCTCGATGCACTATTCCGAAGCGACCCCCATTCAGCCCATCTGGGTGCCCATCTGATCGAGTGGTCGTTGGACCACGCGTCGGTCGGCTGCACCATTGGGGACCACCACACGAACTTCCTCGGTGGGGGCCATGGCGGTGTCGTGTTCTCCCTCGCCGACATCGCGATGTCATTCGCGGGGAGTAGCGACGGCCGGGTGGCCATGGCGGTGCAGATCGACATCAGCTACATGCGCGGTGTGCGTCCGGGGGATCACTTGGTGGCCACGGCAACAGTGACCAACAGGACGCGACGCTTCGCCCATGCCAATGTCGAAGTGATTGCCGGCGACCGCCTCGTCGCGGCGGCGACCGGTATCAACTACCGCACCGACGAGTGGCACTTCGGGGCCGACGCATGGCCCCGGAGTTGGCGAGACGCACATTAGGCAGCGCCTCTGCGGTTCGAGGTTGCCCGCTCCGCGGGGAGAATCTCGGTCGCTTCCCGGCTAAACAGGGTCTCTCCAACGATAGGAGCGAGGATGGAGACGGATCGGGCGGTGCGGGCCACGGGCCTGACGAAGACCTATGGCGAAGGCGACACGGAAGTGCATGCGCTCGCCGGGGTGACATTCGAGATCCCTCGTGGGGAGTTCGTCGTGCTGCGGGGGGCGTCGGGTAGCGGGAAGACGACCCTGCTGAACCAGATCGGGGCGCTCGAACCGCCGACCTCGGGAGATGTCGAGGCCAATGGCTTCAATCTGAACGGCCTCGACGACGACGGTCGAACCGAATATCGACTCAAATCGGTCGGTTTCGTCTTCCAGTTCTACAACCTGGTGCCATCGCTGACCGCGTACGAGAACGTTGCGCTCATTGCTGAGCTGACCGGGGGCGGTGTGAAGGAGCGGAGCGAGGCTGTTCTGGCCTCGGTGGGTCTGGCCGATCGCTTGCACCACTTCCCGGGTCAGCTGTCCGGTGGCGAGCAACAGCGGGTTTCGATCGCCCGTGGTCTGGTGAAGAACCCGCCCCTGATGCTGTGCGATGAGCCCACGGGCGCACTCGACACCGAGACTGGGACCCAGGTGCTCAGCCTCCTGCGGGAGATCACCGATACCGGTGATCGCACGATCATCGTGGTGACCCACAACAGCCAGATCGCCGAGATCGCCAACCGGGTGATCGATCTCCGCGATGGCCAGATCATCGAGAACGAGCGGGTCGAGGCGCCGAAGGATCCAGTGGACGTGGCCTGGTGAGAATGCTCCCGCTGAAGCGGCGCCGTGACATCAGGCGACAGAAGTGGCAGTTCGTGGCGGTGCTGGTGGCTGTGGTGCTCGGGGTCTCCCTGTTCGCCGGAACCTTCAACGCCTACCTGAACCTCGGCGCTTCCCTGGACGGTTCCTACGACCGTCTGGCGATGGCGGAGATGACCATCAGCGGCGCCGATGAGGGGCTGGCCGAGACGGTGGCCTCCCTCGACGGGGTGGCCACGGTCGAAGAGCGCCGCCAAGCCGACGTACCGATGGAGGCCAGTGGATACAGCTTCCTCGGTCGGGTCGTCGGCTTCCCGGCAGAAGGCGAGCCCGCGCTCAACCGTGTGGACATCGACGAGGGAGCGGCCCTCGATCCCGACGACCCGTCATCGGTGGTGTTGGAAGCGCACGCTGCGGCCGACTTCGAACTCGGTGTCGGTGATGTCTTCCTCATCGCCGGACAAGAAGTCACTATCGCCGGGATTGCGACCTCTCCGGAGTACTTGTGGCCGGCGCGTGATCGACAGAGCATCTTCACTCCACCGAAGTCATTTGGTGTCGCGTTCGTCGATCAGACGGTTCTCGCCTCTCTCGACAGCCAGGTAGTCGTGGACCAGGTGCTGGTCCGCTACGACGAAGGAGCCGCCGTCGACGAGCTCGACGCCGCCGTCGAAGCCGCGGCGGCTGCCGCCAACGCGGCCGATACGCAGCCCCTCACAGACCATCCTTCGAACGCGACGATCAACCTGGAGATCGATGGGCTCCGCACGGTTGCCGTCGCCCTTCCCCTCTTGTTCCTCGCGGCCGCGGGCATGGCCATCTATGTGGTCGTCACCAGGCTGGTGTTCTCCCAGCGAGGAGTCATCGGCACCCTTCGAGCCACCGGATTCTCGCGCCGTCGAATGAGCACGCACTACCTGGTGTACGGGCTCATGGTCGGACTGATCGGAGCAGCCGTGGGAGTCCTCCTCGGAGCCTTGCTCGCCATTGGAATGACCGCGATCTACACCACGGTATTCGGGATCCCGGATCTGGTTGCCCGGTTCCACTGGCCGACCCTGTTCATCGCAGTCGGGTTCGGGGCGGTGGCCGGTGGGCTCGCAGGTATCCCACCCGCCCGGGCCGTATCGAGGTTGGCACCGGCGGAAGCGATGCGCGGCGACGCCCCACCCGAGGGAGGGAAGCGATCACTGTTCGAGACCCTCATTCCACCTCTGCGCCGCGCCCCTGTGCGCTGGCGCATGAGCTTGAGGGGACTCGGGCGCAACAAGAGGCGCAGTCTCTCGATGGTCGCGGGTGTCGTCCTCGCCATGACCCTGATCCTCGCGTCGTGGGGGATGATGGACACGATGCTCGTGAGCATCGATCGACAGTTCAACGAGGTCGCGCTCGAGGATGCACAGGTGTTCTTCACGGTCCCCGTCGGCGACCAACAGTTGGAGGCATTGGAAGCGACGGCAGGCGTTGCCCACGCCGAGCCTGTTGTTGCCCTACAAACGGTGATCGAAGGAAACGGCGAGACGTTCACCACGGTTCTCGAAGCCTATGAGCCCGCCACCCGCGTGCATGGTTTCGACATGCCGCTTCCCGACAGTGGGATCCTTCTGGGGAAGGCCACCGAAGGCATCCTGGATATCTCGGTGGGGGACGCCGTCACCATCGAGCTCCCCGGGCTCGAAGTCGAGCTGACCACTACTGTCGGCGGGTTCGTCGACGAACCGCTCGGCACGATGGCCTACATGGACACCCGGGCACTGTCGACGGCTCTCGAGGCGTCTGACGCGGCCGTCACGTCCGAGATCCTCGGTCTTCCGGCCTACACGACGGCGAAGGCACAATTCGACGAAGAGCCGGCGGCGGCGGTGATCGACAGGATCCGCGGAATCGACGATGTCGCCGCCGCCGTCGACTCCAACGAGATCCGCGGTCTCATCGAGGACTTCCAGGTCTTCTTCTACGTCTTCATCGGCATGATGCTCGCCTTCGGTGGCGCCATGGCGTTCGCGCTGATCTTCAACATCATTTCGGTGAACGTCACCGAACGATCTGGCGAGTTCGCGTCCATGCGCGCCAATGGTCTCACCCACCGACAGGTGGCCTCGTTGATCGTCGGGGAGACGTTCCTACTGACCGCCATCGGGATCCTCCCGGGTCTGGTCGCCGGGTACCTTGCCGCAGTGGCGTTCATGAACTCGTTCTCGAGCGACCAGTTCCCGATAACCGCGACCCTGCGATGGTTCGTCTACGTTGGCGCCGCGCTGGCCATGTTCGCAGTCGCCTCACTGTCCCTCATCCCCTCGATTCGCGCCGTGAAACGCATCGATGTCGGAAAGATCGTCCGCGAGCGCGCCACCTGAAGCCGGTGCCAGTCCGGGAAGTGCGGTTGGAGCGAGGTCGCGGGCCTGGCCCGAGTTCGATCAGCGGCCCCCGGCAATAGTCAAACTGTCGCCCTGTTGTGTGTCGAGTATCTGCATCAGCCGTTGCACCACAGCGAGGACGCCCGTATCAACACCGCTGATGTCGAAATGGATGTGAGTGGCGGTCAACCCAACAGTGCCGCTGTGAGAGTATCGACCGGAGGAGGAAGCCCGCTGATGCCCCACGATGGTGAACCGAGCCGGGACCGCGATCCGCGCTACGACGTACTGTTCGAGCCCGTCCAGATCGGCCCGGTCGTAGCCCGCAACCGCTTCTACCAGGTACCCCAATGCAATGGACTCGGCCACCGGGCCCCCGAGGCTCTTGCCGCCATGCGTGGTGTGAAGGCAGAGGGGGGCTGGGCGGTGGTGTGCACCGAGGAGACCGAGATCCATCCGAACTCCGACGTCACCCCCTACGTCGAGCTTCGCGCCTGGGACGACAGCGACATCCCATCCTTGAGCCGCATTGCCGACGAGGTCCACGCTCACAACTCACTGGCCGGCATCGAGCTGGCCCACAACGGCCCCCACGCCGCCAACCGGATGACCCGAGAGCCACCGATCGGTCCTGTCGATTGCCTCGTCGACGTGATCGAACCGGTGCAGGCCCGTCGCATGTCCAAGACCGACATCGCCGAGTTCCGAGGATGGCATCGTGACGCGGTGGCTCGCTCGATCCGGGCCGGATTCGACATCGTGTACGTCTATGCGGGACACCGCATGGCCCTGCTCCAGTGGTTCCTCAGCCCCGAGTGGAACCATCGAGACGACGAGTACGGGGGCTCGTTGGAGAACCGATTCCGTCTCCTCCGAGAGGTGCTGGAGGACGCCCGTGAGGAGGCTGACGGACGGGCTGCCATCGCCTGTCGCCTGTGTGCCGACGAACTGGTCGGACCGGTCGGACTCGAGCGACCCGAGATCGAAGAGATCGTGGGCAACCTCGCCGAGCTCCCCGACCTCTGGGACTTCCAGACCGGATCATGGTCGTTCGACTCGTCAACGTCACGATTCCAGCCCGAGAGTTTCCAGGAGCAATATGTCCGCGGGCTCAAGGACCTCACCACCAAGCCGGTGGTCGGGGTCGGGCGATTCACCTCGCCCGACGAGATGGTGCGCCAGGTCAACAGCGGCATTCTCGACCTGGTCGGTGCCGCCCGCCCTTCGATCGCCGACCCTTTCCTGCCTTCCAAGATCGAGGAGGGGCGTCTGGACGACATCCGAGAGTGCATCGGCTGCAACATATGCGTCAGCGGCGACAACCTGGTCGCCCCGATCCGCTGTACCCAGAATCCAACCATGGGGGAGGAATGGCGAAGGGGGTGGCACCCTGAAAGGGTCACGCCCGTGGTGGACACCCCACGGGTACTGGTGGTCGGGGCCGGCCCATCGGGCCTCGAGGCAGCTCATACCCTCGCCAAGCGCGGCTTCGAGGTCACCATTGTCGAGGCCACCCGCGACCTCGGTGGTCGTGTCGACCGGGAGAGCCGCTTGCCTGGACTGGCTGCCTGGCGACGGGTGGTCGATTACCGGGTCGGCCAGATCGACAAGCTCCCCAACGTGGAGATCTACCGCGAGAGCCCGATGACGGTGGACGAGGTGCTGGGCTACGGGTTCGACCACGTCGCCGTCGCCACTGGATCAGCTTGGCGAGCCGACGGGGTGGGCCGGCAGCACGCCACCCCACTGCCGATCGAGGCCGGCGCCGAAGTGCTCACACCCGACGACCTCATGGCGGGGATCCGCCCACGGGGTCATCGCGTCGTGATCTTCGACGACGACCACTACTACCTCGGTGGTGTGCTCGCCGAACTGCTGGTGGGCGATGGCCACGAGGTGGCGATCGTCACCCCGGAGCCACTGGTGTCGGCGTGGACGGCGTACTCGAACGAACAGGCAACCATCCACCGCCGCCTCTTCTCCCTCGGAGTGTCCTTGTACACCCAACAATCGCTGGCTGGGATCGACGAGGGGCTGGTTCGCCTCATCCATCCGGTGACCAAGGCCATGGATCAGCTCGAATGCGATTCGGTCGCCCTGGTCACCTCCCGCAAACCGACCAATGGGCTGGCGGCTGACCTCGATCACCGACAAGCCGATTGGGCGAACGCCGGAATCTCATCGGTGCGGGTGATCGGCGACGCCTGGGCGCCGAGTACCATCGCTGCCGCCGTCTGGTCGGGTCACCGCTATGCCCGGGAGCTGGAAGCGACCGGGCAGAGCGTGGTCAGGCGTGAACACGTGAGACTCAGCGGGGGCTGACGAGCACCACTGCGTTGACGGATCGGGTTCCCACCAGGGAGCGTGTCCAGGTGAACACATGCTCAACCGACACAATGCCGGGAAGCGCTCGGTGTGTGGGTCGACCGCTCACTCGATGGTGAGATTCACCGACCGCATCAGCTGGGACAGCGCGGGGCCGTAGTGAACGGTCAGCTCAGCGTCGGTCGGGGCCGAGCAGTCCCTCAGCGGGTACTCGTACAAGCGATCAATTGACTCGGCGGGCTCGAAGCCACCGAACAGGCTCTGCGTGGAGTCTTCGACTCCCACCATCTCGACCGAGTAGAGACGGAGGCGACGCTCACTGTCGTTGCGCAGTCCGATCTCGACCGCCCAGGAACACAGGGGCTCCTCTCCGACCACCCGACTCTCCAGAACAGTTGCGGTGACCGGATAGGTGGGTTGGGCCCGTCCCACCAGGGCCGCCACCGCGCCGATCCCGGCCATGATCAAGACGAGGGCCAGCGCTCCCGACTTCCAGGTCAGCCCGTTGGGCATGAAGCGACCGGTACTCATCGGGCGACCGGTTCCTGCATCCACTCAGTATCACATGTCGAGCGACAAGCGGGTGGCGAACCGCATGGGCTCCAGTTCTTCGAGCAACGCCCATCGTGCGGCCCCGCCGACGGCGGCCAGGGGTCGCATTGACGCGCTGGCTTCTAGAACGGGTCGCCATCGATGTACACCCACCGGCCTTCGTGGCGGACGAACCGGCTGCGCTCCCTCAGCTCACGCTCTCCGGCATCACCTACGAAGCGGGCCACGAAGGTAACCGTGCCTTCCTGGTCGAGGGCCTGACCGGCCTGGGTGTCGAGGATGGCCAGCCCCTGCCAACGGATCTCGGGATCGAAGGCAACCCCGGACGGCACCGTCGAAGGATCCCATGACCGGCGCAGGTGATCGATGTCGCCCCGGTGGTACGCGGTGTAACGCGAGCGCATGAGGTCAGCCGCGGTGAGGGCCGGACGGTTGCCGGCGATCACTGGACCACAGCAGGTGGCAAAGCTGGCCCCCGAACCGCACGGGCAACGCGCGTCATCAGTCATGGCGGGCACGCTACCGGCCGCCGAGGTCCCCGACCCTGCCCCTACGAAGGAGCCAGAGAACGACGCACACCACGGTAGGCGGTCTGGATCACACGGCAGGCGACATAGGAGGCGACCACGGCGCCACCGAAAGCGATCCCAATCTCGAGGGGCTCGGCCACCATCAACAGATCCGGCGTTCCCGACGGACCGGCACCCACCAGTTCCTCGCGGTCGAACCCTACGTATACGCCCGCCACCAGACCGGCCAACCCAGCCAACCCAGCGGCGGGTCGACCGCTGGCCGGGCGCTCCCAGTGACGCAGGGGCGCGACCGGAGGGGCGCTGTCATTGAAGGCCCGGACCGCGTCCTGGAGCAGGACCGGCTGTCCGGGCGGCTCGATGGTCGTCACCGTGGGCCCCTCCTAGATGGTCCCCCAACTATCGGGAAGTTGTGGACTGGGCTTGAGCAGATACCCGGCGCTCAACGTCAGATTCCTCGAGCCGGGAGAAGACCTGTCTCACCGCGTAGGCCACCACCCCGAGAGGGGGGCCCAGCAGGAGGGTGGGGGTGAGGGTCACGGCGAAGTCAGTCCGGCGGGGGTCGACACTGATCGACAGCACACCGTCGGGATGGATGCTGCAGAAGGCGCTGGGCACCGACGCCCGCAGGGTGAGCTCGACGATCTGGCCGGGGCCAACCGTCCACGGCCCAACCACATGGATGGCGGAGTCGCGGTTGTCGAGCACCAGTACATCGCCGCTGCGGAAGCTCCAGGTGGAGGGGATCTCCAAGGGGTTCTCCCCCCGGGCGATGCGGACCGCGTCGCCCTGCTCGATCACCACCTCGCGACGTTCGGGCGGCCGGCCCGGACCCGCGTAGAACCAGAGCGCGACATAACAGACAATCCAGACCAGGAGGGTCGTGAGCAGGACCGTGACCGCCAACCGGCGCATCACGGACTCCGCCTCAGCCGCCGCCGACCAGGTAGAGGGTGGGGTAGATGACCACCCAAGCCACATCGACGAAGTGCCAGTACTTGACCGCCCCTTCGATGGGCCAGTAGTCCCCGGAGCCGTAATGGCCTTTGCCGGTGAGCCGCAGGACGACGATGAGAGCCAGGGCCCCGGTCAACACGTGGAAGCCGTGCAGGCCGATGAGGACGAAGAACACGCTGCCGTAGGCGGTGTCGATCGGGAAGTCAGCGGCCGCTTCAGCGAACTCGAAGCCGACACCCACCAGGAAGGCGAAGGCCAGCACGATGGTGATCTTGAGGAGCCGACGACAGGCCATACGCCGGTCGGCGGCAATCGCCGACTCGGCCAGATAGGCGCTGATGCTGGAGACCAGCAGCACCACGGTGAGGAACAGGGCGAGCGCCTGGTTCAGGTGCTCGGGCTGATCGGTTCCCACCAGGACGTAGCGAGACGAGATGAAGGCGGCGAAAAGGCACGCCTCCGAGGCCAAGAAGAGCCAGAGCCCCAGTCGGTTGGCGGCGGGCCGATAGGTGGCCTCGGCCCGGTCGTGAGCTGCTGCCGTTGCCAGTGCCATCAGTGTTCCCCGGGCTTGAAGAGGGCGGTGAAGTGCATGAAGTACTCGATGATCAACACACCCTTGGCGATGATGAAGGGCAACAACCACAGCAAGGGCTGCTCGAACTGGATGGCTACGAAGTACTCGACCAGGGTGAGCACGAACAGGGCACCGGCCACCATCCAACCCAGCTTCTCTCTGGCCGCGAACCCGTCGTTGCGTCGCTCGTCCGGCTCTTCACTCATTGTCCGTCCTCGTCATGTCCGGCGCCGGCACTGACCAGCTCAGCGTGGCGGGCACCAGGAGTGCCGTAGTGGTAGGGGTGCCCCACGACTTCGGGCAAGCCCGGGAAATTGTGTTCGGGTGGCGGCGAGGAGACCTGCCATTCGAGCGTGTTGGCGTTCCACGGGTTGTCGCCCGCCTTGGGGCCCTTGCGGGCCGACCAGATGAGGTTGACCAGCAACAGGATGAACCCAGTCCCGAGGAGCAACGCCGCGATCGACGAGATCAGGTTCGCCGTTTCAAAGTCGACCGGGTAGTCGGCAATTCGCCGATTCATGCCGTTGGTTCCCGCCCAGAACTGGGGGAGGAATGTCATCTGGAATGCGAGGGAGATCCACAGGGCGAACGCGATACCGAGCTTCTCGTTGTACATCCGGCCGGTCATCTTCGGGAACCAGAAGAAGGTGCCGGCGAGGAGGCCCCAGATCGTTCCACCCATGATCGTGTAGTGGAAGTGGGCAACGACGAAGTAGCTGTCATGGAGCTGGACGTCGGTAGCGACGTCGGCCAGGAAGATTCCGGTGACTCCACCCATGAGGAACTGGAAGACCCAGATCATGCCCAGGAGCAGAGGCGTCTTCATCCAGAGCTTGCCCCGCCACAAGGTGCCGATCGCCGACAGGAAGATGATGCCGGTCGGGATCGAGATCATCTCGGTGAGGAACATGAACGGGCCGTGCAGGTAGTTGGCCATGCCACTGGTGAACATGTGGTGGGCCCAGACGACACAGCTCAGCCCAACGATGGTGAGCATGGCTGCCACACACCACCGGTAGGCAAAGAGAGGCTTGCGGGACATATGGGTGAGGACCTCGAGACTCAACCCGAAGCTGGGCAGCACCATGACGTACACCGCAGGGTGCGAATAGAACCAGAAGAGGTGCTGATAGAGCAACGGATCACCCCCGGTGGGGGCACCGAAGAAGGTCGAGCCGGCCACTCGGTCCATGGCGATGAGGATGAGTGAGGCGGCAAAGAACTGGGTGATCAGCAAGCTGATGATCGACGCCGACACCGCACCCCACACGAATATGGGCAGCCGGCTCCAGGTCATGCCCGGAGCCCGCATGGTGGCCACCGTGGTCAGGATGTTCAAACCGCCGAAGATCGATGACAGCCCGAACGTCGTGACCCCCAGCACGAACAGGATCTGCCCACTCTCGTTGACCACACTCAGGGGTGGGTAGGCGGTCCAGCCCGAGTCGAACGATCCCAGCAGGGGAGCACTCAACAGGGCTACGGCCACCGGAGGAAGAACCCAGTACGAGATGGCGTTCAGACGGGGGAAGGCCATGTCGTCGGCGCCGATCATGATCGGCACCAGGTAGTTGCCGAAGGCACCGAGCACGCCGGCTACCGCCACCGCCACCATGAGGATGCCGTGCATGCTCATGACCTTGTTGTAGGTGTCGGCGTCCATGATGGTCTCGCCGGCCTGGGACAGCTCGATGCGGATGAGCATGGCGCTGAGACCGCCAAGCATCATCACCGCGATCAGGGTGACGAGGTATTGGATACCAATCACCTTGTGGTCGGTTGAGAAACCGAAGTAGCGCTGCCACCCCTTCAGCTCGTAGGGCTTGGGCGGGAGGCCGCGCCATTCACGTACCCAGGTTCCCCACAGCCCGATGGCCAGCAGCCAGCAGATGAGGCCCAGGGTGAACCCGGAGATCACGCAGATCTCGTCGCTCATCGATCCGCCGCGGACCAGCACGGTCAGCAGCGCACCGACCAGGTATCCGATGATCCCCGCGAAGACGGCCCGAATCACAGGCAGTTTCAGCATGGTCGCTTCACGCTCCTTCTGCGAGGTCTGCGACCCACGCCTCGAACTCTTCCTCGCTGACTATTCGCACCGGCACTGCCATAGTGCTGTGCCCGATTCCGCAGAGCTCAGCGCACTGGACTCGGATGTTGGCCTCGTCGTCCTCGTACTCACCCTCGCGATCGGGGGTGACGTACAGCTCGGTGACCCGCCCGGGCACCGCGTCGATCTTGACGCGGAAGGCCGGCACCCAGAATGAGTGCACGATGTCGGCAGCAGTGACCTCGAACCGGACCCGCTGGTCGACCGGCAGGACGAGCTCCTGTGTCGTTGTGCCACCGTTCTCGTAGGTGAACCTGAAGGACCACCGCTGGGCCGTGACCTCGATCACGTGTTCAGCCTTGGACTCGCCTCTGAGTTCCGACAGACCCACGAAACCGGGGTTGATGGTGACGCCGAGGGCCAGCGCCGAGGTCACCACCAACCAGCCCCCGAGCAGCTTCGGGTTGGTGTGGATGGGTGGTCCGTCCTCGGTTGGTCCCTCGGGTCCGACCTTGGTCCGGAACCGGAGGAAGGAGGTGAGGAGGGCAGCCGAAACCAAGGCGAAGACGGGTACCGAGATGAGCAGGAGGAGGATGTAGGCCTCGTCGACTACCTCGGCCTCCCTGGCGTACTGGCCAGGCAGAAGATCGATCCCCAGGACCAGAAAGAGGCCGATGGCTATGAGTAGCGCCCACAACCCGAAGAACCATGCCCAGTCTCGTCGCTCGCGCTGCACCCGTTCTCCCCGTGTCCGTTTGCGGACATCCAATCGCAAAGCGGCGGGCTTTGCAAATGGTCCAAAGGGTCCAAGGGTCCAAGGGTTCAACGGGTCCAAGGGTCCAACGGGTCCAAGGGTCCAACGGGTCCAAGGGTCCAACGGGTCCAAGGGTCCAAGGGGTCCGATGGGTCGGCTGGATGCAGGCCCAGCCGGCGGCTCAGTCGAGGTTGTGCACGCCGATATGCACGTGATCGTGGTGCACCTGATTGGTGAATGAGCGGCCACCGGTGCCGTCGAGGGCCCACGGACTACCCACTTCCCCCACGTCCTCCCGGTCGAAGGCCCAGCTCACGATCTCGTGGATCAGGGAATCGGGGTTGTGATCGTCGATGACGCGAGAATCACCCAGCCGGTAGATGTCGATGGCCCGGCCTATCGAGTGATTGCTGACCCGCTCGGTCTCGAATACGTGGTACGGGTGCCCGTTCGCGAGCACCAGGGCTGCATAAGGGGTGACATCAGCCAGATCGGCCATCAGGACCAGCAGGGTCTTCGAGGTGTGGCCCCGGTAGATATCCCACCGGGCCGAGTCGGCCATCACGATCCGCGGATCATCGACCACCGCGGCGGCCTCCGGTGAGAGGTCGACTGGGCGCTCCACACGTTCACCACCAGCATCAGCAACGCGATCGAAGACCCACACCCCCTCAACCCTCTCCAGGCGAACGTCGACTGTGCGCGATTCGCTGAGCTGGACCTCGTCGCCCAATCCGATCTCCTGGCGCACCAGGACCATGATGGAGGTCTTGTCGGCGGTGAGGCCGCCGAGCTGGCCATAGTCGATGGTGGACCGTGACCACTGGCCCGGATGATGGAGCGCGGCGGCATCATTGGCCAGGGCGGCCCGGCGTTCGGGGTCGGCTGTGACCGAGGCCGCCAGCGAAGCCATCGAGCTGCCGGTGCCGTAGTTGGTGAGCTGCTGGACGATCTGGGTGCCGAGCGCCTTGGCCGCCCGCTGGACCTCGTTGGCCGTCGGCTCGTAGGGGGGGGTGGCCGGAGGCAGGGTCGACGGTGGGACAGTGGCCGGAGGCAGGGTCGACGGTGGGACAGTGGTTGACGACGGGCCGGGTGGTATCGCAGAAGTGGTCGTGGCCCGCGAGATCACCGTGCCCAACACCTGGGGTCCGTCTGCCGAGTCAGCGCCGCCCGCCGGCATCAGCCCTCCCAGGGTGGCAACGACGCCAACCGAACAGGCGAGGGCTGCGCTGGCCAGCCCGATGCGCAGTCGGTCCCGGTTCTTGCTTGAGGGGGGGGTCACGATCCTTCCAGGATGGCGCAGTGGACAGGCCCTGGGAAGGGCAGAGACCCAGGAAGGGCCCGAAAGGCCCATCTTTGATCCTGTATTTGGCCCGAACCTCGTCGATCCCCATGAGCCTCTTCCGGTTCCTCTACCGCTCCAGGGTCAGGGAGCACAGGAGAGGAGGGCCCCAGTGAAGATCGACGGCGCACCTTCGATGTCAATCGACCCCAGTGCGGACGAGGCAGCCGCCTCCGGCCGGCGGTGCTTGTCGATGGGTCGCGTCGGCTGGCGAGAACGGGTCAGGGCCCGACCCGAGTGTCAGAGCTAGCGTGCGGCCATGCTCCAGATGCAGTCATTGGTCTCCGAAGATGGTCAGCTGTCCCTCGCCCTGGCCGAGGTCGATACCCCGATAGCGGGGCCGGGCGAAATCCTGGTCAGGATCGAGGCTGCACCGATCAACCCCTCCGATCTCGGCCTGTTGTTGGCCGGTGCCGACCCGTCGACGGTGACCTCGACGACCGTCAACGGCCAGCCGGGAATCACCGCCCCGGTCCCGCCGGAGGCCCTGAAGGCTCTGGCCGGTCGGATCGGCCAGTCCCTGCCGTGCGGCAACGAGGGGGGCGGGGTCGTAGTCGACGCGGGCTCCGAGCCCGAAGCCCAGGCCCTCATGGGCAGGACGGTGGGGGTGTTGGGGGGCGCCATGTACAGCGAGTACCGGGCCGTGCCCGTCGCTCAGGCCCTAGCCGTCCACGAGGGATCCACACCCGTCGACGCTGCCTCGTGCTTCGTGAACCCGCTCACGGCCCTGGGCATGGTCGACACCATGCGCATGGAGGGTCATACCGCTCTCGTGCACACGGCCGCGGCTTCCAACCTCGGGCAGATGCTGGTCAAGATCTGTCTGGCCGACGGCGTCGATCTGGTCAACGTCGTGCGCCGCCCCGAGCAGGCCGAACTCCTACGTTCGATCGGCGCCATCCATGTTTGCGACTCGAGCCAGGACAACTTCGCCGACGACCTGACCGCGGCCCTGGTGGCCACCGGGGCCACGGTGGCGTTCGACGCAACCGGTGGCGGGCGCCTGGCCAGCCAGATCCTCTCGGCGATGGAGACCTCGGCCAACGCCACCCCCGGCCAGTACAGCCGGTATGGCTCCACGACCTACAAGCACGTCTACATCTACGGCGGCCTCGACCGCAGCGCTACCCAGCTGACCCGGACCTATGGCATGAGCTGGGGAGTGGGCGGTTTCCTTCTCACCAACTTCCTGGTCAAGGTAGGTGCCGAAAGGGGCGCCGAGCTTCGCCGGCGGGTGGCCGACGAGCTGACCACGACCTTCGCCAGCCACTACACCCAAGCAGTCGACCTACCTGGCGCACTCGATCCACTGGCAGTGGCCGTCTATGGCCGCCAGGCCACCGGCGAGAAGTACTTGATCACCCCTCACGCCTGACCTGGCGTTGACTTCGCCGCGTCGGCGGCGACCTCGATCACCCTTTGGGCCTCACCGCGGTCGAGGCCGAGCATGGTCAGCATCAACTGGGCAACCCGCGGACCGGAGTCAGGGTCGGCTCGACGTTCGGTCGCGGCCAGTACGGCCCCGATGGCGACGCTGAACAGGGCTTCGGTGGCGTCGGCCTCACCGGGCACCTCGAACCGGCCTAGGGCCACTCCGTCAGCCACGGCGTCGCCGATCATGGTGCGGAGCCGCTCGGTGAGCTCGGGGGCCCGGCGGGCCAGCCGCGAGAAGGCGGAACCGAAGACCTGGTCCTCGTGGGCCTGCCCCACAAGCGACAGGGCGGCCAGCGCAACCCGACCAGCGGGGTCACCCTCCATGGCCCGCACCCGCTCCGCGCCGAGGTGAAGGGACGAGGCCAGCTCGTCAACGACAGCCGCTACCAGGTCAGGGCGTGAAGGGAAGTAGGTGTAGAAGGTGCCGGGTACCACGCCCGCTTCCGCCGCGATGTCGCCCACCGTCCCGGCGTTGATCCCGCGGCTGCCGAGGACGACCATGCCGGCCCGGACCAGAGCGGCCCGGGTTCGTTCACGCTTGCTCGGGTAGCCACGCTCTGCCATCTCTGCCCCCTCAGTCATCTCTGCATCTCTGCATCTCTGCATCTCTGCATCTCTGCATCTCTGTCACCGATCGCAAGTATTACTCTCGTCTCCATTGACGATGGTGTTCGATTTTGACATAGTACGTCAGGCCACCTCCACCGCCAACCCGGGACACGCCATGGCTTCCACCCCTGCACAATCCGATCGCGACCTCATCGAAGCCGCCGTCAGCGCTCTCAGCGCTGCCAACCCTTTCTCCCTCCTGAGCCCCGGCCAGACGGCCGCGGCGGCCGACCGGGTCAGCCGGGCCACCCTTCGCCAACCCGCAGCCATCGCCCGTCGGTTCGGTGACTTCGTGGCCGAATCGGCCAAGATCACCATGGGTACCTCGGAGATCGACCTCGCAGCCGACCGACGCTTCACCCACGAGCAGTACGACAGGAACCCGATCCTCCGCCGAGCCGGCCAGCGCTACCTGGCCTTCACCCGTTCGGTCCATGAGCTGATCGACGACCTCGAGCTCGACGCCAAGTCGAACCTCCGTGGCCACTTCGTTGCTGGTCTCCTCACCGAAGCAGTGGCCCCCACCAACACCCTCGCCGGCAACCCCGCGGCGATCCGCGAAGCGGTCGACACCCGCGGCGAGAGCCTGCGCGACGGGTTCCGGCATTGGCTCCACGACCAGCGCGAGAACGGCGGCATGCCATCAATGGTCGACACCCGCCCGTTCGTGGTGGGAGAGACGATCGCCACCACCCCAGGCGAGGTCGTCTTCCGCAACGAGGTGCTCGAGCTCATCCACTACGAACCCGCCACCGAGCAGGTCCGCGAGCGGCCCGTGTTCATCGTCCCACCCCAGATCAACAAGTACTACGTGCTCGACCTGGCCGAGAAGCGGAGCTTGGTCGAGGCCGCCGTCGCCGCTGGCCAGCAGGTGTTCATGGTGTCGTGGCGCAACCCGACCGCCGAGCAGTCCGAATGGAACCTCGACCACTATGTGGCCGCCCTGCTCGAGGGCATCGACGTGGCGCTCGACCTCACCGGTCAGCCCAACCTCAACATGCTCGGCGTGTGCGCTGGCGGCATCACCACTGCCTCCCTCCTCGGCCACCTGGCCGCTGTCTCCGACCAGCGGGTCAACGCCGTCACGTTCCTCGTGACCATCCTCGACTGGGACGTCCCGTCGACCATCGGCACCTTCACCTCGGGCCCGGCCGTCGCCGCCTCGATCCAGAAGTCGCAGCGTGACGGGATCCTGTCGGGCGAGGACCTGGGTCGGTTGTTCGCCTGGCTGCGCCCCAACGACCTGGTCTGGAACTACTGGGTCAACAACTATCTGATGGGCAAGAACCCGCCGGCATTCGACATCCTCTCCTGGAACGTCGACGCCACGAACCTGCCCGCCGGCCTCCACGCCGACTTCCTGGGCATCGCCTCGGACAACACCCTCACCAAGCCGAACGAGCTCGAGGTCCTCGCCACCAAGGTCGACCTGTCGTCGGTCACCTGCGACGCCTATGTCGTGGCCGGCTACACCGACCACATCACTCCCTGGGAAGGGTGCTACAACACCGTCGACCTGCTGGGCGGCAACACCGAGTTCGTCCTGTGCAAGTCCGGGCATGTCCAGACCCTGGTGTGCCCTGGCGACAACCCCAAGGCCCGCTACTTCACCAACCCGGATCGTGCCGCCGACGCCAATTCGTGGAAGGAAGGGGCGACAGAGCACACTGGCTCATGGTGGGGACATTGGCTGACCTGGATGGACGAGCGCGGCGGTGAGCTCATCGACGCCCCGGCCCGCCTCGACAGCGACGAGCACCCCTCGCTCGGCACAGCCCCCGGTCAGTACGTCCTCGGCTGAGGTGTCCACCATTGGGGGCGAGGCCGTCGATCGGCACATCGTCCACGTCGGGCGTCAGCGCGTCGCGGTCTCCATCCGCGGCGAAGGCCAACCCCTCCTCCTGATCAACGGCATCGGGGCCACCGGGGAGCTATTCGATCCGTTCCGTGACGCGATCGAAACGATCGACGGGCGCCAGACCATCGCCTTCGACGCCCCCGGCGTGGGCCACTCCCCGGCCACCACCTATCCGCCCACCATGCGCCAGCTGGCCAAGATCGTGGCCCACCTGGTCGACGAGCTCGGCCATGACCAGGTTGACGCGCTGGGCATCTCCTGGGGTGGAGCCCTGGCCCAGGAGCTCGCCTACCGCCATCCCGACCGGGTTCGGCGCCTGGTGCTGGCTGCGACCATGCACGGCGTCACCTCGGTGCCAGGTCGACCTTCCGCCATGTCGGTTCTTCTGACCCCCGCCCGGTACTACTCGGTGGAGTACCTGGAGCAGGTGGCCCCCACCCTGTATGGCGGACAGATCCGCGAGAACCCAGAGCTGCTGCGCGAGCACGCCCACATCCGCTCGACCCGGCCCCCCAGCATGATCGGCTACACATGGCAGCTGGCCGCCATCAGCCGATGGTCGAGCTGGTTCTGGCTACCCCACATTCGACAACGCACCCTGGTCCTGGCCGGTGACGACGACCCGATCATCCCGATGGTCAACGGTCGCCGGATGGCACAGCGAATTCCGGGCGGTGAGCTCCACGTGGTGAACGGGGGCGGCCACCTCTTTCTTTACCTACAGGCCGAGGCGATGGCCAACCGGGTCGTCGAATTCCTCGAGCAACCGACCTGACCGATCAGCAGCCGGTCCAGTTGGGGGGCCGCTTCTCAGCGAACGCCTTCGGGCCCTCGCGGGAGTCCTCGCTGTCGCGCATGGCCCGCACCGCCGGGTAGTCAGCAGCGAAGGCCTCGGACAAGGGCCGATCAAGGCCCTGCATGGCAGCCTGCTTGGTGGCCCGGATCGAGAGCGGAGCCCCCAGCATGACGTCATCGATGAGCCGGTCGACGGCGGCGTCGAGCTCGACGTAGGGCACCACCTCGTTGACCAGGCCGAGGTCCTTGGCCTCGTGGGCGGTCATCTCCCGCGACGTGAGCAGGTACTCCATGGCCAGCTTGAGGGGGATCTGGCGGGGAAGCCGGTGCACGCCTCCTCCACCGGCATAGATACCGCGGCGGGGCTCGGGCAGACCGAAGCGCACATGATCGGCCGCGACCACCAGGTCGCAGGCCAGGACCACCTCGAACCCACCGCCCAAGGCGATGCCGTTGACCCGGGCGATGAGGGGCTTGCTGTACTCGAGCCGGTCGATGAGCCGGCTCACCGACCCCATCAGCTCGGCGTCAGAGCCCTGTTCCTGGGGTGACGCGTGCTGCATCGCCGACAGGTGCTTGAGGTCGCGACCCGCGCAGAAGGCCTGGTCGCCGGCTCCAGTGATGATCACCACCCAGATGTCGTCGTCGGCTTCGATCTGGTCGAGGAGGTCACTCCACTCCTTGTGAGCGGGAGTGTTGACCGCGTTGCGCACCTCAGGCCGATTGATGGTGATCCGGGCCACATGGTCACGCGGCGTGTCGTAGATGAAGTACTCGAGGTCCATGGGCGGATTGTTGTCGATGGCCGGTGGCCCTGCCCCGGGCCGGCATCGAGATCCGAGTCCTCGGCCGGGGTGGCTTCGGTCCGCTTCCGGCGACGACGGACCACGAGCACCAACACCAGGATGAGCACCAGGAGCAAGCCACCGCACCCCATCGCCAGGCGTGTCGTGCCGTCCCGGTCGGCCTGATCGAGCAGGTAGTCGATCCTGGCCGCCTTCTCGTGAGCCCGATCGATGTCACCGGCCTCGAGGGCGGCAACTGCCCCGGCCAGCTCATCATCGAGATCAACCCCGAACTGTCCGGCCCGCCGCACCATGGGGTGGGGTGCCTCGATCAGGGCCTCGGCATCGAGTACCACGTTCGTGGCCGGAGTCGATGTCGAGCTGCCCGGCGAGCTCTTCGGCCCCGGAGAACACCCAGGTGCTCATGAGACGACGAAGGCCGAGGGGAGGGGCCCAGCCAGCACCCAAGGCGTCCAGCTCGGCGTAGGCAGCCCGACGACGCCGTCGTCCTCGACATCCAGCCGGTCGAGGAAGAGTCGCCAGTCGCTCTGCACGTCGAGGTCCTCAGGGTCGGAGTCACCGAGGTAGGCGACTTCGTCGGCCAGGCCCTCGGTGATCCACCTCTGGTCGAAGAGACTGTCGTTGAACCACACATGGCTGAGCTCATGGAGAGTGAGCTGCTCGTCAACCTCATCGACCGTGGTCGACACCGTTCGGTTGGGCTTGTCCGCCCTCACCGCCAGTTCGACGGTCATCTGGACGCGACCCTCCTCGACCTGGACGTCATAGACGTATGGGCCGACGTGTCCATGTCGGGGTCCTCTTCGACGGCGTTGGCCGGTCCAGCCGCGACGCTCACTGCGCTCACTGCACTCACTGCGACCAATAGCGCACCGCCGAGTCGCCGCCTCAACCCACATCGCCGCTCGCCGCCCATGACACTCCCCTGATCCGCCTTGGAACCAGGAGTACGGCGCCAGCGGCAACAGAACAAGCAACACGGACACACAACGACCCAGAGCGAGCCATTCGGCCTACCGGCAGGGCCAGCCGGTTCAGGGGCTGAGCATCCGACGGCACCCTGTCGAGGTAGATCCGACGGCGGGAACCGTCACCGTCGTCAGACCTCGAGACCCGGTGACGGTGCGACACCTGGCACACATCCTTGCTCGAACGTCGCTGCGCCCGTACGTTCCGGTCAGACAGCAAGGAAGGCGACCACCTTGAGCTCCGTACGGATCTCCACCACCAGCGGGCGAGTGCACGTGAGGGCCGAGCCCCGCGACGACGTCGAAGTCGAGGGAGACGCCGATGTCTCAATCGACCCAGGGTGCACCACGGTCAGCGGGCAGACCGGGAAGGTGCTGGTCCGAGTGCCGATCGGGACCAACATCAGGGTCGGGACCAACGCCGGGCGGGTAACGATGGCCGGACCCATCGGAGACGTCGCAGTCGTGACCGAATCCGGCAGGGTCGAGGTCGACAACGCCCAGGACGTCGACGTCCGCTCGGGGTCGGGGCGGGTGAAGATCGCCCGGGCCAACGGTTGGTGCCGAGTTCGCTCGGTCAGCGGGCGGGTCGAGGTCGGAGCCTGCGCCGGTGCCGACGTCTCCACCGACTCGGGCCGAGTCTCCCTCGCCGGGGTGGAAGGCCCCACCCGGGCTCACTGTGTGGATGGTCGTATCGACCTCGAGATGACGGCCGCCGCCGACGTCGATGCTGCCACCGTCACCGGACGTATCCAGGTCTCTTTCCCCCGAGGAGTGGAGGCCGGCGTCGACTGCACCGTAGCCACCAACTCGATCAGCGGCCGGGTCGAGGTGACCAATCGATGACGCCAACATCCACCAGCGTCGACATCTGCGTCGGGACCATAGTGTTCACCGACCTCGTCGGGTTCACCGAGTTCAACGATGTGGTCGGCGACCAGGAGGCTCTGGCCGTGCTCGATCAGCAGGCCGCAGTGGCCAATGAGGTCCTCGGCCGGTCCAATCACGAGGCCCGGATCGTGAAGGAGCTCGGCGACGGATTGATGATGTGGTTCGTCTCGGCCCCCGACGCCATCGCCGCGGCCGCCCGTTTCCTGGGTTCACTCGACAGAGCACGGTTGGGCGGGTCCTTCCCCCTCTCGGTGCGGCTGGGCCTCCATCACGGTGAGGCAATGGAACGCGGCAACGACCTGGTCGGCATGACCGTGAACGTCGCCGCTCGAATCTCCGATCTGGCCGGCCCCGGCGAGCTCCTGGTGTCCGATGAGGCAATCGACGCTGCGGCCCATGAACCACCCAACTGTGTCTTCGAGCCCATCGGCCCGGTCTCGGTGAAGGGCGTCCATGACCCGATCTGGCTCCAACGGCTCGTCACTTGAGCTCGACGGTCCCAGACCACCAGGCGGTTCGATTGGGCTCCCCGATAGCGTCGCCGAAGTGACCCGTCGCGAGCTACTCCCCTACTTCCTCCTCGTCTCGGTGGCGATGATGGGCATGGGCGGCATCTTCACCCTCCTGGGCAAGCTCCGCGATGATTTGGGCTTCAGCGAAACCGGCCTCGGCGTGATGGTGGCCAGTGGGTTCTTCGTGGCCTTCGGAGCCCAGGTGGGGCTGGCCCGCTTCTCCGATCGTGGCCACGCCGCGGCCATGATCCGTATCGGGCTGGCCTGCATGGCCCTGGCCATGTTGGCCATGGCGGTGGCCACCGAGTTGTGGCAGTTCATCGCCGCCCGGGGCCTGCTGGGCCTCGGGATCGGCTCGATGCTGCCGGCCGTCCGCCGCATCGTCATCGCGGCCGACCCCCAACGGGTCGGCGCCAACATGGGCACCATGGGTGCCTTCGACCTGGCCGGCTTCTTCATCGGCCCCCTGATCGCCGCCGGACTGGCCGAGGTGGCCGGGCTCCGGGCTCCGTTCCTGGCCCTGGCCCTCATCACTGCGGTCTTCATCCCCAGCGTGGCCCGCCTTCCTCTCGATCCGGGCGCCACCACCACCACCGAGCGCCGGGTCCTCCGGGTCCTCCTCGCCGACAAGGGCGTTCGGGCCATGCTGATCAGCGCCGCGGGCTGGTTCGCCATGATCGGGGCCTTCGAGTCTGTTTGGGCGGTCATGCTCACCGACCAGGGTGCCCCCACCTGGGTCATCGGGGTGACCATGTCCATCATCCTCCTGCCGATGATGATCATCGCTCCGCTCAGCGGACCCTGGGCCCAACGGCTGGGACCCCTACGCACCGCTGGTGCCGGTGTGCTGCTCAGCGCCCCGTGTGTGCTCGCCTTCGGATTCATCAGCCCGTTGTGGGCCTTCATCGCGGTCGCCGCGGTCCAAGGGTTGGCGGACGCCATCGTGTTCCCTTCCACCCAGGTCGGGGTGGCACTGGCGGCCGACAAGGAACTGGCCGCCTCGGCCCAGGGCCTCCAGGGTGCGTCGCTCGAGCTCACCGCCGGCACGGTGGCCCTGTTCGCCGGCGGGATCTACGAGAACTACGGCCGCTCGTGGCTGTTCACCGGTATCACGGTCATGATGATCGTCGGGGTGGCGACAGCCGCCCATCTGGCCCGGTCGCTCCCCGCCGAAGACGTCCTGCTGGTCGGTGATCGCCCCCAGCCCGTCGCCGCCTAGATCACTCGACGGTCGCCAGCCAGGCCGTGAGATCAGCGATCGAGTCCTGGGTGATCTCGTGCTGCATCGGGTACTCGAGGTACTCGAGGTCGATGTCGTGCTCCTCGAGGACCGCCCGGGTGCTCCGTCCGCGCCCGATCTCGACCACTGGATCATGGATGCCGTGCTGCTGGAAGACCGGGGGCAGGTCGGGCGCCTGCCAGCCGTAGGTGAACCAGTCGGGCTGCTGGATGGACCCCGACAACGCGGCCACTGCGGTGGGCCGGACCCGGGTGGTCTCCCGTAGGGCGAGAGCCAGGGTCATGGCCGCTCCCTGCGAGAATCCGATGATCACGGTGCGGGCCGGATCGAGATTGTTGGCGTCGCCGATCTCGTCGAGCATCCGGTCGAGGAGGACGATGGAGCGGCAGAAGCTCAGCTGATCGATGATCCCGTCGTCGGAACGGTCGTACCAGGCGGCCCCGCCGAACGGCAGATCGATCGGACCGCGCGGGCAAATGGTGGTGAACCGGCCGTCGGGGTCGATGATGGGAGCCAACGGGGCAAGATCATTCTCGTCGGCGCCGTAGCCGTGGACGAGCACCAGTAGGCGATCGCCTCCCCCACCCACCGGGTTGAGGGTGAGTCGCCCGGTGTCCTGGTTCTCCATTGGTGCCTCCGGCGGTCATGGGTCCGCCGAGAGGCGGTGAGCTTCAGTCCCGGTGGTAGAACTTCTCACGCTCTTGCGACGCCGGCACGATCGGGGTCTGATCCTCGGTGAGCTCGGGCATGCGTTGTTTGCGGGCCAGGGCGGCCTCGATGAAGGGTGCCAACTCAGCCGCTTTCTGGGCCTCCTTCTCCTCGCGGCCCTCGACGAAATTGGGGAGGACGTGGTCGGCGAAGGTCTGGAGGCTGTCGCAGATGTGCTCGTGTTTGTTCTTCCCGCCCTGCTGCAAGAAGATGATCTGGTCGACGCCCACTTCCTCGTACTCGGCGACGAGGTCACTGAAGTACTGGGGCGTACCGATTCCCACCGAGCCCACCACCGGGAGGTCGCGGTCGCGGATCTCCTCGTATTCACTCCAGAGGTTGCTGTGGCCGGGTTTGGTGTCGTTGGCCACGAGGGCGTTGATGGCGTACCGGAAGAAGGCGAACCCATCTACGCCCCGGTCCCATGCCTCCTGGCCGTCCTCGTGAAGCGAGAAGCCGGTGACCATGGCGATGTTGGCGTTGACCGAATGGCCGAGGGGCACACACTCATCGGACTTGATGATGTCGTAGTAGGTCTTGGCCCAGCCCTGGGCTTCCTCGGGGTCGACGAACGTGAAGGCGAGAGCACCGAGGCCGTTGCGGGCCGCGGTCTCGATGGTCTTGCGGTTCGTGCACGCCATCCACATCGGGGGATGAGGCTTCTGCATGGGCTTGGGCACGACATTGCGGCACGGCATGGAGAACCCTTGGCCCTGGTAGCCGGGGTAGGGCGTCATGGCCATCATGTTGGCGATCTGCTCGGCAGCCTCGAGGGAGAGGTCGCGCTTGTCCCGCGACGGGATGTCGTAGCCGTGGAGCTCGAGGCGGGTGGCACCCTCGCCAATGCCGAAGTCGACCCGGCCGTTCGAGATGAGGTCGAGCATGCCCACCGCCTCGGCCGTGCGGGATGGATGGTTGTAGTTGGGAATCACCTGGCGGATGCCGAAGCCGACCCGGATGTTGTCGGTGCGAGCTGCCAGCGCGGTGAGAAAGACCTCGGAGGCCGAGCAGTGGCTGTACTCCTCGAGGAAGTGGTGCTCGACCGCCCACGCGTAGTCGATGCCCAGTCGGTCGGCGAGCTCGACCTGCTCGATGGCCTCATGGATGAGCTGGTGCTCCCCATCCTCAGTCCAGGGCTTGGGAATCTGGAGCTCGTAGAACACACCGAACCGCACGGGGACCTCCTTGGATCAGGACACGTCGCAGCAGTCTCGCGCAATTCCCTGACCGCTCACCTTTCGACCGAGAAACCCCCAATCGGTAGTCTCGGTCTCATGTACAGCGCAGAGACCGACCGGTTCCGATTCAACGACGATCTGGCCGGCGGCTTTGCCGGCAAGCGTGTGCTCATCACCGGCGCCGGCAAAGACGGCGGTATCGGGCAAGCGTTCGCCCTGAGTGCCGGGCTGAACGGGGCCGAGTCGGTGGGCGTGCACTTCCACCGCAGCTACCAGGACGGCTTCGACCTCGTCTACAAGCTCCAGGAGGAAGGGGTGAACGCCTTCCCCGTGCAGGCCGACGTCACCAACCTCCGCGACCTGTGGGCCACCCGCAGCTACATCATCGACCAGCTGGGCGGTAGGCCGCCGAGCCTCGTGATCTGCAACTCGGGCCTCACCGAGAAGGGCTACTCCTTTGGTCGGGCCCTCAAGGAGGTCGAGGACGAGCCCATCGCCATCCGCCGGGCCCGGGTCCGTCAGCACTTCATCGACAACCTGTCCGAGTCTCAGCTGGTGCTCGACACCAAGATCGACGGCTTCCTGGCCGTCACCCACCTGTGGGCCGGTGAGGCCGTCTACCACGATGAAGAGGTCCGGTTCGTCTACGTGTCGAGCCGTCAGGCCATCGACCCCGGCGTCTCTGTGCCCGGCTACGCCATCTCGAACTGGGCCGTACTCCAGCTCCCCGAGGTACTGAAGGTCAACCTGGGCCGCTCCGCCGACAAGGTGTCGGCCTTCTCGGTTCTGTTCCCGTTCATCCGCACCGGCATGACCGACGAGTATGCCGAGAACGAGCGGGTGTTCGGCCGCTGGCAGCCCCGCATGCTGGAGACCCATGAATGCGCCGAGGCCTTCGCCCAGCTTCTGGCGCGCCCCACCGACGAAACCAACCTCGGCATGTACGAGCTCATGGCCGACGCGGTGGATCCCGCACCCGGCAGCGACGGCACCGTCTCTGTCACTTGGAAGCAGGTCGCGCTCGACATTGCCGAGAACGATCTCGACTGGAGCGCCGGCAGCCCCCTCGTCTACTGAGAGTGAACCCAGTCAGCAACTGATCTCCGAGCCGGCCGGCCACCCCTTCCAGCCCACCGGGTAGGGTCCCGGTCATGCGAATCGGGATGATGATCAACTACTCGAGCTCCTTTCACGACAGCGTGGATCAGGTGGTCGAGCTCGAAAAGGTCGGCCTCGATGTGGTGTGGATCCCCGAGGCCTACAGCTTCGATGCGGTCAGCCAGGTGGGGTACCTGGCGGCCAAGACCGAACGGGTGCAGATCGGCACCGGAATCCTCAACGTCTACTCCCGCACCGCGTCGGCCATGGCCCAGACCGCGGCCGGCTGCGACTATGTGAGCGGGGGTCGTTTCATCCTGGGCCTGGGCGCCAGCGGGCCCCAGGTGATCGAGGGCTTCCACGGAGTTCCCTACGAGAAGCCCAAGACCCGCATCAAGGAGTACATCGACGTCGTCCGGCTCGCCCTCGAGCGCGAGAAGATCGTCTACGACGGCAAGACCGTGCAGATCCCGCTGCCCGATGGACAAGGCACGGGGCTCGGCAAGCCGCTGAAGATCATCAACCATCCGGTGCGCAACACCATCCCCATCTGGTGGGCATCACTCATGCCCCTCTCGGTGGCCGAAACGGCCCGCTCGGCCGACGGCTGGCTGCCTGTCTTCTTCGTGCCCGACAGCTTCCAGCAGGTGTGGGGCGACGACCTCAAGAAGGGCACCGCGAAGCGGGCCGAAGGACTCGATCGCCTCGACATTGCCGCGGGCGGCATGGTGGCCATCGGTGACGAGTTCGCCGGCGAAGGCGCCGATCCCATCCTCGATCAAGGCCGGCCCGGTACCGCCCTCTACTGGGGAGGCATGGGGGCCCGCGACAAGAACTTCTACAACAACATCGCCAAGGCCTACGGCTACGAGGAGGAGGCCATCGAAATCCAGGATCTCTACCTCGACGGGCAGAAGGACGCGGCCGCCGCGGCTGTGCCCCGCGACTTCCTCGAGCTGTCCAACCTGGTAGGGCCCGAGAGCTTCGTGAAGGAGCGGCTCGGCGCCTGGAAGGAAGCGGGGGTCACGACCCTCAACATCCAGCCGGTCGGCAAGGACACCGTCGCCACCGTCGAGAAGCTGCGAACCCTCATCGACGACGCCTGAGCCGCCCCTCATCGGGCATGCGCACCACCGGTATCACCCCTGGTGCCAGAACGAGGAACCGCGTCAGTCTCGGTACTCGTTGACCTGGACGGCCAGCCCATCGGGGTCGGTGAGGACAAGCGACCGACCAAAGATCTCGTCGCGGATCTCACGCCCCACCTCGAGGTCATGGTCGCCGGCGAGCCGGGAGACTTCTTCGAGAGGCCGGTCGGCGACCAGATTGAGCTCGACCTGAGTGCCCGGAGTCAAGGGTCCGGTGGCGCCGTGCAGGCCCAGCATCGCCCCCGACCCGGCCTCGAGCTGGCTCCAGAACTCGCTGACCGTGCTGGGCTTGAAACCCAGTAGTTGGTAGAAGCGCACCGACCGGTCCATGTCGGTGACATAGACGATGGGGAGCAGCTTCACGGAGTTCTCCTCGGCATGGGGGCAGGGGTCCGGCCCGCATCGTAGATGGGCTGGCGAGACCAGCGGGCCGTCAGCGCCGGGCGGCGTGACCCGGAGCCCAGCTGACCTACTCTCGGCCCATGGGACACGAGGAACGTATGGCCGCCGCCGGTATCGAGCTCCCCGGCGGGTATCCGCCGGCCGGGTTGTACGTGAAGGCGGTCGAGTCGAGAGGTCTGCTTCACGTCGGCGGCCACGGCCCGGTGCGCGCTGACGGCACCCGCATCATCGGCAAGGTCGGCAGTGTGGTCGATCTCGATTTGGCCCGGGAAGCAGCCCGAGTGACCGGTCTCCAGATCCTGGGGTCAGTACGCGACACTCTCGGATCCCTCGATCGGGTCGAGGGGGTGGTCAAGGTCTTCGGCATGGTGAACTGCGCACCCGGTTTCAACCAGACACCCGAGGTCATCAACGGCTGCTCCGAGCTGTTCCACGAGGTGTTCGGGGAGGCCGGGATCCACACCCGTTCGGCCGTGGGTATGGCCGAGTTGCCCTTCGACATACCGGTCGAGATCGAGGCCATCTTCGAGCTCGTTGATGAGTGACCCGAGGGCGGAACCGTCACCCTGAAGCCCCGCCATGACCTCGTCCCCACTCAGATGGAGGCGTCGTTGGCCCAGGGGCGCGCCCGGTGCACGCGATCCACATCTCGGCTCGCCAGCATGATCACATCGCTTCCCTACCTTCGGAGCGGTGACAACAAACCCAGCCCCGATCGAATCGCGTGTCTTCTTCAGCTCGCGCGAACCACCCCATCGTTGCCTCCGGGTGAAGATGATCCTCCCGGCCCTGACCGAGGCGAAGAGTCCGTTCTGGCGGCCCATCTCGAGACCGACGACCAGGTCACAGTGTGCGACGAGCATGTCGAGCGGCTCGACACCGACGACTCACCCGACCTCGTGATCATCCAGGTGTACATCACCAATGCTCGACGCTCCTACGAGCTGG
>JAAEMS010000296.1 GCA_024225275.1 Actinomycetes bacterium | reverse complement strand
GTGTCGTGGGCTGCTTCTGGAATCAGTTCATCGACAACGCGCAGCAAGGGTGCGGCCGGGTCGGTGGTGACCTCGACAGGGTCGCCCGTGGCCGGTCAACGCGGTTTCGAAGAAGTGTCTGGCGGCGGTGGTGTTGGGTCGTTTCGACGCGTAGATGTCGATGACTTGGCCGTCCTGGTCGACGGCGCGGTACACGTAGCGCCAGACCCCGCTGATTCTGACGTAGGTCTCGTCGACGAACCATCGGTCACCGACCGTGTGACGACACGGGGGTGCCGTGTCGATCAGTAGCGGGGTGAAGGGTTGTACCCACCGGTAGACGGTGATGTGATCGACGTCGATGCCGCGTTCGGCGAGGAGTTCTTCCACGTCTCGGTATGAGAGTCCGTAGCGGAGGTACCAGCGCACGGCCAGCAAGATCACCTCGGGAGGAAACCGGTAGCCGCAAACGAAGCGGACTCGGCGGGGGAGAGGTGGTTCACCCGATCACCCTCACTGGTGGGACCCCGATCCGTCAACGCAACAGTGCCGACAGTCGTCGATGAGTCTCAACGTGGCCTGAGCACCAGCCGGCCCCAACCCTTCAACGCGCCGGTAGCCGGGTCCCCACCCTGACCTTCCGCCCACCACTACTCTCGCGTGAGCTCTCACGGTGAGGGGAGGTGACCCAATGCAGCTCGCAGCGATCAATGGGAAGGTGTTCGTCGCCCCCACCTCGGCTCGACCCTGAATGCCGGGAGAAGTGGTGAGCACTGCCGCCGGCCGATCGTGGCCGCGGATCCGCCAGGGTGTTGCCGGCGACGCAGGGCCGGCAGCCGAGGTGCACTGCTCGTCGGCCCTCATTGCCTACGCCGACATCTTCCCGGCCACCGCCACCAAGCCCACACCGGAGTCGCTGACCCCGGGCTGGGCCACACTTCTGGGCAGCCCGGATGCCAGCGTCCTCGTGGCGGAGCCCGCCGACGACTCCGGTGAGCTGGTCGGAACCGTCGCCCTGTTGTCGGACCCTGAACCCGACACCGACCTTCTGCTGTCGCGCCTCTATGTCCGTCCCGACTGGTGGGGCTCGGGACTGGGCTCTGACCTCCACTGGTCAGCGATTGCCGCCTCCCGCGAATTGGGGGCCGGCCGTCTAGCCCTCTGGGTGCTCGAAGCCAATGAGCGGGCGCGGGCCATGTACGAGCGGTGGGGCTGGAGCCTGGTGCCCGGCCGCACCTTCGCCAACGAACCGCCCACCATCGTCGACGTCCGCTACCAGCTTGACCTCAACCGGCCCTGCTAGCTGATCATCAGGGACCAGAACCCACGGGCCGACGATGTGCACCACCTACTGGCCCCCTCCTCGCCTCTTCCAGGCGGTGACCCCGACCGAGGACGTCCATGCCGTCAGCCCAGATGGCCTTCTCGATCAGTCGGGCATGCTCAGGCCCGGTCCCACCGGGGGCAACACGTGGCCGTCGACGAGAGTGGGTAGGGGCCAGCCCAGGGGGAAGTCCAATACCTCGGGCAGCCATGGCAGTTCCAACCACTTGGCGTTGGGCGACGAGAATGCCCAATGGATGCTGGCGGCCAGAGACGGCCCGTTGCGGAAGTTGTGGGGGCAGAACGCCACATTGTGGAGCTCGGCCAACGCCGATTGCCGCAGCCCGGCGGTGAGCCCTCCGATCTTGGTGATCTCGGGCTGGAAGTAGTCGACCGCCCGGGACCGGAGCATGCGGTCGGCGTCGAGCAGGCTCCACTCGTTCTCACCGGCCGCGATGGGGACCGAGAGGTCGCGGCCCAGCTCGGCGATCATGGCCACATCGCGCATGGGGCTCACCGGCTCCTCGAACCAGACCGCACCGAGGTCGGACAGCATTGCCCCGATGGTGCGAGCCTCGATCGGGTCGAAATGGCCGTTGACGTCAACCATCACCTTCAGGTCGGGGCCCGCCTCGTCGAAGGCGAAGCGGATGGTGTCGGCCTCGATTTCGTGGAGTTTCACCGCCCCGAACCCGGCGTCTCGGGCCCGGCCGATCTCGGTACACAGGGCCTCTTCGGTGCGCAGGGGAGGAAGGCTGGCGTAGGCAGGGACAGAATCGAGGGTCGGGCCGCCCAGCAGCTCCATCGTCGGTACACCGTGGCGTTTGCCGGCCAGATCCCACAGGGCGAGGTCGATGCCGGACAGGGCGCACATGACCATGCCGCCGTCTCCCCACCGGTAGGAGTCGTGGGCCAGGTCGTGCCAGATCCGACCGATGGCCCGCGGATCGTGGCCCATGATCTGGGGCGCCAGGATGGTGTCGATCACGGCGGCGGTGGTGCTCACCGCCGCATCGTCGGGTTGGCTGGGCTTGGCCGGCACTCCCCACCAGCTCTCGCCCGTCCCGGTCAGATCTTCGTCGGAGGTGACGTGGACCAGGAGATGGACGAGACGGCCGCCGACCAGGACCTCGGTCTCGACCCCGGTGATGGCCGGTGGGCTCATGACGATGCCGACGGCTGTTCGAGATGCCGAACCTGCTCTGAATGGATCATCGGACGCCCCTCCCTGCCCTGTGACCGTGTACCTACGGTAGGCCCTGGCTAGGCCCCGACGGCGTGGAACCCACCGTCCACATGGATGATTTCGCCGGTGGTGGCCGGGAACCAGTCGGACAACAGGGCCACCGTTGACCTGGCCACCGGCTCGATGTCGCGGACGTCCCAGCCCAGGGGAGCGCGGGGGTTCCAGCCGTCCTCGAACTGCTGGAACTCGGGGATGCCCTTGGCGGCGGTGGTCTTGATGGGGCCGGCCGCGATCAGGTTCACGCGGATGCCCTGGGGGCCGAGCTGACGGGCCAGGTAGCGGGAGGTCGACTCGAGAGCCGCCTTGGCGACGCCCATCCAGCCGTAGGCGGGCCAGGCGACGGTGGCGTCGAAGTCGAGTCCGACGATCGAACCGCCCTCACCCATGAGGGGCACAACCACCTCGGCCAGCGACTTCAACGAGTAAGCCGAGATCTCCATCGCCGTACCCACGTGCCCCCACTGGGCGGACATGAAGTTCTCGCCCAGGCATTCGGCCGGCGCGAAGCCAATGGCGTGCAGGGCTCCGTCGACCGAACCCCACCTCTCGGCCAGGGCGTCGCGCACCGCTTCGATGTGGGTGGCCTCGGTGATGTCGAGCTCCATGACGTCGGGCTCGACGGCAAGCTTGCGGGCCGTTCGTTCGGTCAGACGTAGTCCGCGGCCCGCACCGGTCAGGACGAGCTCAGCCCCTTGCTCCTGTGCCATCTGGGCCACACCGAACGCCAGTGACGTGTCGGTGAGGACACCGGTGATGAGGACGCGTTTGCCGTCGAGAATTCCCATGGCCGAACAGACTACAGGGGTTGTCTGGAGCCTCTACCGGATCGTGGTCAGCCCTCGGGCAGCAGATATCTCACCACGTCGGCCGCCGTGAAGGAGTCAGCCCCAGGGGGAACGAACCGGGCCACCTCGGCCACATCGTCGCCCGAGGTGACCAGGGTGGGTTCGAGGTCGCCCTCGCGCTGGACCTGGGGGAGTCCCACGTTCGCCATGAGGGCGCTACAGAGGCACTTGCGACCCACGGTGTCCTTCTCGTCGCCGCCCTTGCCGACATACAGTTCGACCGGTTCGGCCGCACACCGCCAACCCATCTTCCCGTCGCTGCGACGGTAGGCGCTGCGTAGATACCCGAGCTCGCAGATCCGGCGTCGGTTCTCGTACACGTTCTCCTGGGAGAGGGTGCCCTCGAGGGTGACGACCTTGAAAGGGAACCCGGACGGTGACGCGACCGGATCGGTGAAGACCTGTGCCTGGGACTGGCGGCTCAGGTCGATGACCCGGCGCTTGATGTCGGCCTCGAAACCCGACTCATCGCAGTAGGCAAAGGCGGTGCCCACCTGGACTCCGGCCGCGCCCAGATCAAGGGCCTCCTGGATCTGCTCGGGTTCGGCCCGTCCGCCGGCGAGCCAGAACGGCAGACCGAGATCGCGGATGACATCGAGGTCGGGGACGTCGCGCTCGCCGTAGATGGGCTCGCCGGCCTCGTCGAGTCGGAGCTTGCCGCGGGGAGGGGCGTTGTGGCCACCGGCAGTGGGTGCCTCGACGATGAACCCGTCGACCAGCACTTCGATCTTGGTGGCCAGCATGGTGGCGAGGACGTGGGAGGAGACGATGCCCAGGAACTGGGGCCGGGCCAGGGGGCGAAGCTCGCCCCGCATCATCTCGACCGGGTCGAAACGGGACCGGAAGTTGTCCTCGGGGGTGGCGCCCTTCACATCGATCCGGAGCTCGGCCGGCTGGCCAGCCGCGAACTTGTCGAGCACGGCGGGGATCGTTTTGGGGATTCCGGCGCCCATGGTCACATAGTCGACGCCGGCCAGCATGGCTCCATAGAGCATGGGGAGGGTGGTGGCCTGCACCTTCTCGAGGTGGTTGACCCCCACCAGGCCATCGTGACCCTCCTTGGCGAGGAAGACCTCGGCGAAGGCCGCGGCCACCCCCAGGTCCTCGGTCTGACGTGACGGCTTGTCGCGCTTCATCGACATCTGGACCAGCCGCTGGCCGTGTTTGCCACCCGGCACGTAGTACTTCTCGATGATCTGCTCCCCGACCCCGGGCACGGGGAAGGCGGCCAGGGCCCGCCGCATGTGCCCGCCATCGTCGCCGAGCTGGAGGCGACGGACGAGCACGGCATCGATGGCAACGCCCGACACGACACCCAGATGCCCGAGCTGGGACACCGCCCGGGCCAGGCGCCAATTGGAGACGGCAACGCCCATCCCCCCCTGTATGAGCACGGGCGGATCCTGGATCATGTCGGGCATTCTACATACCCCTCCACCCGACTCCGGTCGTCCCGGCGTCACATTCTGGCCAGCTCGGATCTACTCCACGATCACGATGTCGGTGCCGGTCCGGCCGAAGGTTTCGGGGGTGTAGATCTCCTCTGCCCGGGTGGGGGGTGTCACGAAGGTTCCCGGCGTAGTGGCCCGGGCCACATAGGTGTACTCGAAGGTGCCGGCCCACACGATGGAGCCGAAGGCCTCGGCCCGGTCGTCGCGGAGGTTCTGGTGGTTGAACCACGACCAATACCACCAGGTGTCGAACGAGCCCTCGTCGCGGGGGAGGTCGGGCGTGGCGGCCAAGGCCGGGTTGAGGATCTCCAGTCCGGCAGGAAGGGGATCGATCAAGGCCACATCGGTGCGGCGACTCTCGAGCACCATGCTCACTCGCACCCGTACCTCGGCACCGGCCCGAACGTGCCAGACCCCATCGTCGTCCTGCCAGACATCGCCGGGGTCGGAGGCCCCTTCGTAGGTTCGCTGCACCACGAAGCCCCGATCCAGAGGGTCGAGATCGAGATCGTCGGGTGCGTAGCGAAGACCCAGGCGGTAATAGAGGCGGCCAGGCCCGTCCTTGTCGAGGATCAGGTTGGTGTCGCCCTGGCTGATCACTTCGGCCATGGGCACCAGGGTCTCGTGGCGCTCAGTGGTGCGGCCCTGGAACTCGTGTTCGGCGGCGTAGAGGTCACCCAACCAGACACGGGCCACGAAGTCCGGCGTGACTGACTCGAAGGTCTCGAAGTAGTTGTTCATGGCCAGCAGGATGAAGCTGTTCTCCTGGACATTGCTCCAGCGGCCCCGCCGCCGGCCGGCCATCAGCCCGGCCACCACCTTCGGGATGAGATCGCTGTCAGGGGCCTCGGAGATCAGGGCGTCGAGGATGATCCCGTCGGTCTTGCGCTCAGAGTGCAGGATCACGTAGTCGTCGTCGCGGTAGTCGGTGGAGAAGGTGACCGCCCCGGCGGTGTCGACAGCGGTGTTGTCGAAGGTGAGCTCGATCTCGGTGCGGATCGAGGGGTCGTCGATCACCGGCCACACCCACGCCATGGCATCGGGTTCGAGATCGTGGGTGCGGTAGTGGTCGGCCGCCTTGGTCGGATCGCGGTCGCCCGCCAGATACCGCACATGAAGGGCGTAGGCCCCGAGGGTGGCGCGGGTGGCTTCGCTGTAGGCCGACGGATAGTGGGACTCGATATCACGCAGGTAGCTGAGGGCCCACTCGAGGGACCGCTCGGGCACGCCGTAGCCGTTGGCCCGGGCCTCGACCAGGGCGTGGGTGGCCTGGATGCTGCGGTAGGGCCACGACTCATGGTGACGACGCCATGTCGGGAACCCACCGTCACCGTTCTGGAGGGCGACGAGACCCTCGATGTCGCTCTGAACCTGGGCGGTCAGTTCGTCGGCGTCAGGAAGCCCTTCGGCATCGAACGCGTCCAGCACGTCGCGGAGCGCGGCCACCGCCAGGATCCTCGATGCGTAGCCGTCGGAGCTGGGGTACGGGTACTCGTACAAGTAGAGCACCGCGTCGGTGAGAGCTTGGACCGCGGTCGACGAGGTGTTGATCTCGAGGCCACCGAACTGGGGAAACACCCCAACGGGCGCGAGCACAGGCTGGGCCACCGCGCCCCCGTCGACCACGCCGTAGGTGGCGAACGCCTCAGCAGTGGCGGGCGTGTACACGGGCAGGCTCACCAGAGCCGCGTCGGAGTGACCGGCGCTGGCCACCGCCACCCGAGCCTGGGCCGTACCCACCTCGTCGGCCGCGGCCGGGAAGCGTGCCTCGACCCGATTGTTGGCCGGCACCGTCACCCGCTGGCCGGCCCCGGCGGTGAGGGTGAGGTTCGATGTCTGGATGACGACATCGACCTCGAGATCGGAGTCGGTCTGGTTCTGGAGAACCACGGGCAGTTCGAACTCGTCGCCGAAGTTCAGGAAGCGAGGAGGGGAAGGTCGGATCATCAGAGGCAGCCGGGCGGTGATATTGGCCTCGTCCGAGCCGAAGCGGTTGTCGCCCTCAACGGCCACGGCCATGACCCGATAGCGAGTCAGATTGTCGGGCAGGGTGAAGTCGACCACGGAGCGGCCCTGGTCATCGGTGGTCACCTCAGGGGCGAAGACGGCCAGCGCGTCGAAGTTGGCCCTCACCTCGATGCCGCCCGGGTCGTTGGCCGCGGCGTTGGCCGCCTGGGGTGCCTCTTCGCTCTCGAAGTCCCCGTCGGCCTCCTCGAAGCCGGCTCCCTCATCAGCCAGGGCATCGTCACCACCGGCTCCTTCAGCCGCGGCCCGGTCGGCCTTGTCGAGGAGTGACTGGGGGTCGGCGAGCACGATGCTCGCACGCCCGTAGCCGGAGGACACCCCCGAACCGATGGAGGAGTAGAAGACGTCGATCGGGTCCTGGAGCTCGTAGTCGGTCAGGGCCAGAACGGCCTCGTCGACCACCACGACGGCCACCTCGGCCCCGGCCACCGGCTCCCCGTTGGGGTCATCGACGGTCACCACGACGCTGGTCTCCTGGCCGGGGGCCCGGTCGGTGGACTCGGGCTCGGCGGTCACCGAGAGGGTGCGGGCCAGAGCGGGGACGTCCAGTCGTAGCCGACCGGTGGCGAACGCCGGCCGATTCGGGGCGTTCGGCAGGGGATCGCCGCGGTCGTCGACCCGGTCGGTCTCGCCCACGAGGTCCACCTGCAGCCAGAGGTTCGGAATGTGGGTGTCGTCGATGTCGATGTCGAGAACGGTGCTGGGCTCGTCCATGGTGAAGCGGCGGGTCTCCCGGATCCCGTTCCGGGAGATGGTGAGCAGGCCCTCGGCGGGGGAGAACGGGGCCTGGACGAGGATCTCGGCGGTGTCGCCCGGCTCGTAGTTGGCCTGGTCGGGGATGAGCTCGGCCGTCTCCTGTTCGAGGTCTCGGTTGGGGCGCTGGAGGCCGCCGGTGACCCAGCGGGTCATCTCACTACGGCTACCGCGGCCCTTGTCGTCGACCACGGTGCTGGTGATCGAGTACTTGCCGCCCTCATCGGTGTCGAACTCGCACGACACCGGCTGGGTCGTGGTGGTTTGCTCGCATGTCTGGGTCTCGACCGCCACCTCCTGCCAATAGTTGTCGAGGTAGCGCCAGGCCAGTCGATGGGCCTCGACTGTCAGCGCTCGCTCGGCCACGGCCTCGCCGTCGATGTCGGTGACGATGGTCTCGATCTCGAGGGTCTCGCCCCGGCGCACGAAGGTCGTGGCCGCCCTCAGTCCGACGTAGAGCTC
>JAAEMS010000295.1 GCA_024225275.1 Actinomycetes bacterium | reverse complement strand
GCGGGTGTCACCCCATGGGGGACGCGGCACGGGAGACGTGCGGAACTGTTTCCCGACCATCAACACCAACCGCCTCTGCTCACAGAGCCTTCCGTCGCTTGGCTGTGATGACTTCGCGATCAGCCCCCTTCGTTCATTCTTGGACGATCTCGGCCGGCTACCCGGACACCACACGGGGCTTCCGATGGGACAGGAAGCTTCGTCCATCCTGGGCACGGCGTACCTGTCGCCGCTAGATCGGGTAGCGGGCAGTACAAGCTCGATTCGGTGGGTCGACGATTTGCTGTTCGCCGGCCCCTCCGAGGAGGAGTTTCTCGACTGGCTAGGCCGACAAGCCGAGCAAGCTATGAGGATTGGGCTCGTGCTGAACGACGCGAAGACTGCGTGGGCGCCATGGGGCGAGGCGCTCGACCCTGAAGAGTCGCTTTCACACCTTCTTGACGAGAGCGAGGCGTTCGACGCCTTCGATTTGCTTTGCGGGGCGGCACAGGACGGAGAGCTGGGAGGCGTCCCGAGGTGCCTCGCCCAGCTTCCAGGCGAAGAAGACGTTCGAGGGCTTGCGGTACTACGTGCTTACCCCTGGCTCGCTGAGCGTCTGCCGCGTCAGACGGCCCGCTACCTGAAGGCAATTTGGAGCCGGACGGATGAGGGGCTCAAGGACTGGGCCTGCTCCCTCGTCGTCGGGTCAGATGGCGACGGCCCAGATCCGCTTCGATTCCACCTTCTCCATAGCCTCCGTCGCGAACTGGCGGAGAGGTTGGACAGCACAGACCTTTTCGCCTCCGGCCTGACCGCGCTGTCCGATCGCAGCATCCGTCCGGTTGCGTGCGAACTGATTGCCGCATCGGTCCTGGGAGGCAGCAAGGGAATCTGGTCAGACGCGATTGATACTGCGTTTGAGTTGACGGACTTGAATGCACAGCGCGCTCATATCGGCGAACTCCCCCGGGGCAACATCACGTCGGCTCAGCGGCGCGGGGTCGACGAACTGGCCCGCCGGTCTTCTGGCCTCCTTCCCCTCGCCCTGACTCTGGCCGTTTGAGAGCGCAGCCCGCCTCGCCTCGGTCTTGACGAGGTGCTCTGGCACGGACGTCCGCGAGCTACGAACCTGACTCAGCGTGATGCCAACACATCTCCAGTGCCGTCAGCCCCAGCGCCGGGCGATGTTGCGGTCGCGTTCTCTGTGTACGCCCCCTGGGACTTGAACCCAGAACCTGCGGATTAAGAGTCCGATGCTCTGCCAATTGAGCTAGAGGCGCGTGGAACCCCGAGAGGGTTCGTTTGGGGTGGCCGAGGGGAATCGAACCCCCGACCTCCAGGATCACAACCTGGCGCTCTAACCAACTGAGCTACGGCCACCGAGGCGGCCCACTATACGGGTCAGCCGACTCATCGACGAACCCGTTTCGCGAGTGATTTCGCGCCCCCGACAGGAATCGAACCTGCGACCTAGTCATTAGAAGTGACCCGCTCTATCCGCTGAGCTACGGGGGCGAGTCGATGGTAACGCCCGCTGCCCCCCGAGCGCCGCTCGGTTCTGCTGGAAGGGGGCAGGAGGTGGGGATGGGATCGGGAAGTCGTCACCGGTCGGTGAGGGTGGCGCCAGCGCGGGAGAACCTCGCTGAGTCACCCCAACTCGATCACCAAGGCTGCATGAATCAGCGCCCGTCGTCGTCCGGAGCGAAGAGCCACCTCAGGCCCTGGCCGATCGCGACCGGAACCGTCGACGAGTGGGTTTCTCCCGCAAACCGGCGGAATTCGGTCTTGATGCCCGGAAACTGGCGGGCCCGGAACGCATCGGCGAACTCCTGGTGGGGTGAGAATTCGTCGGTCTCCAGTTCGCCGCTGGACATGAACACTTTGGCGGGACTCGATGGCTCGTCGTGGCCCAGGGCCGCGAGCCGCGCGAACATGACCTGATCGTCCCACCACACCGACGGGCTGGCCAGCAACCATCGGTTGAAGCTGCCCGGCCGGGTGAACAGAAGGTGTAGGCCGAACAGGGCCGAGAACGAATGGCCGACGAGGACCCGCTCGGATATCCGCCACCGGCTCTCGAGGTCGGGGAGGAGCTCGTCGAGGACCCAATCACCAAAGGCCTGTGCCCCACCCAGTTGCTCGGCCGGAAGGCGAACACCGGTGAGGGCGGGGGCCTCGGCCTGACTGACCGTCAGGTCGCGGGCCCTGATCTGGACGACTTCCCGAGGATCGTCGGTGTTCCAGCCCACCCCGACGACGATCGCGTGGGGGAGTTCCTTGCCCAGCCCCAGGATGCGTACGGCATCGACCACTGTGCCGTAGGTCCACTGGGCGTCGAAGCAGACGATCAGCGGGTAGGCGTCGTCGCCGTCGGGGTCGTAGCGCGGCGGCACCCAGGTCGAGATGTGGTGTGGCCAGTCGGCATCGGGGCGGGGCCGAATCTCGACGGTGGAGATCCAGGATTGGTCAGACACCCTGCCGTTGTAGCACGGGCGCTACCGCAACCTCCGGCCCGTGACTTCCTCGGGCATGATCCTGACCCATTGATCGCTGTGGCCGGCGGGGGCCCACGGAATGATGTCGGACTGCTCGAGCAGTTCGGTGCGGGCCGGGTCGGTGACCTCTTCGGCCACACCCATCACCAGGACGCTCCAGCCGTTGCGGTCCGTGGCGCTCCACGCGTCGATCTCGAACGCGACCGGCTGGTGCATGACGGCGGCCCCCAGCTTCTGGCCTGGTCCGGTGCGGAACACGATGGACCGGTCCTGGAGCCCGTAGGTGACGGGCAGGACCTGGACCTGTCCGGCGGTGGTGAAACCGATCCGGCCGACCGGAGACGAGGCCAACAGGCGCCAGCATTCCTCCACACTGATGATCTCGAGGCCGTGCCGGTCGCGGGTTACCGATGGGCCGGCGATCACAGGCGGTTGAGGACCACTCGGTGCGGTCATGGCCCCAGAATGGTGCCATCTGCGGCCTCCAGGAAGGGGCGAAGGTCCTCGCCGGTAGCGGGCCCTCGACGTGTGGGACCGGACCCGGCGGGCGAGACTGGCCGAGTCCGACGAGTGAGGGGAGGTGAGAGACGTGTGGTTGCCCTGGGACCTGGCCGCGATCGCCGCCCTCGGGTTCGTCTTCGCTTCGGCGGTGTTGAGGAACATGACCGACCGCTGGGCCCGCGTGAGCAGGGGTTTCACGGTCGAGCTCGCTCGTATGCTCGCTCTCTACACCGGCTGGCAGCTCGCCGGCAGGCTCTCGGTCATGCGCATCGACGACGCCGTCCGCCGCGGCGAGCAGATCTGGGATCTCGAACGCTGGATGCGGCTACCTGACGAGGCGGCGTGGCAGCTGGCCATCATTGACTACGACTGGCTGGTACGGGCCGCCAACATCCACTACGGCGGCGCCCATGTCCCGGGCATGGGCATCTTTCTGGTGTGGCTGTTCGTCTGGCACCGGGACGCCTACCCTGCGCTGCGCAACACCCTGGTCTGGATAACCGCGGTGTCGTTGCTGATCCAGCTGGTGCCGGTGGCGCCGCCCCGTCTCGTGCCCTCGATCGACATGGTCGACACCGGCATCCTGCATGGCCAGTCGGTGTACGCCAGCTTCGGCTCGTCGGTGGCCGGCCAGCTCCAGGCCATGCCGTCGCTTCATGCCGGATGGGCGATCCTGGTGGCGGTGGGTGCCATCCAGGTGAGCACGAGTCGGTGGCGCTGGCTCGCCCTGCTCCACCCGATCATCACCATGTACGTGATCGGGGTGACCGCCAACCACTACTGGCTCGACGGCATCGTCGGGGCCGGACTGCTCTGGGCGATCATGGTCGCCCAGAGCCGGGCCGGTGGGCTGGGCCACCAAGCGGACCTGGCGATCGAGACCCCACCGTTCGCTGGTCGAGCTCACCAGTCGCCGGTTCTCGGTGCGGGTGTGGGGGGCAGATATCCGAATGTGCGGATGAATAGCCGGAAGCGCAAGCGGGAAGATGAGAAGGGCACAGGAGTGGCGGAGAGCGGGTGAAGGGAATCGAACCCTCGTCATCTGGATGGAAGCCAGAAGCTCTACCATTGAGCTACACCCGCAGGACCGGCCCGGGGGGTCGGTTCCCCCGCAGAG
>JAAEMS010000294.1 GCA_024225275.1 Actinomycetes bacterium | reverse complement strand
ACCTCGATCGAGGTCGCACACCAACATAGCGTCAATGGACCACCCTGGGAGAGCGAATATGGTCTCTGACCTGAGTTCACCCACTGTGTGAGACACGGGTTGTTGTCAGTTGGTCTGGCTCAGGCTTCAGATGGCCACGATTTCGAGCAGGTCGTCGAGTCCGGTGAGGTCGGCCGGGTTGAGGGTGTAGAGCCGCGCATTGTGGGCGTGCGCGGTCGCCGCTATCAACAGGTCGAACACTCGTGAGCGGGGTTGGCGGCCGATTCCGGCGACGGCTGCGGCGAGACGTCCGTAGCTGGTAGCGACGTCGTCGACGGGCAGTGGGTCGAAGGTTCGTTGCAGTGTTGAGAGCCGTCGCAGTCGTTCGGCGCGAGCTGTGGGGTCGGCGGTGATCATCACTCCGAAGTGCAATTCGGCGAGCGAGGCTGCGCTGATGGCGAGTTCGCCATCGAGAACGGGGGCGTCTGTGGCAATCAGCACGCTGGTATCTGGCAGTGCCTTCACGCGTCATCCCAGGGACTGGCGATGGACTGGTCGACAAGGTCCCGGTCCTGTTCCCAGTTCGGGTCCGGTGGTCCGGTGAGCATCTCAGCTACTGCACTCCAAGGCTGCCATTGCTTGGGAGTGGCGGGTACGAGTCGGGCGGCGAGACGCCCGGCGACAGTGATGTCGATTTGCTCGCCGCTCTCAACCCGCCGAACGAGTTCGGATGCGTCCTGGCGAAGTTCTCGGAGTCCTATCGTGCCCACCTGCCCATGGTAGCACAAGTGCTACTGGGCGAGGCGTCATTGGTGTTGACCGGCGGGCATCTCACAATACGTCTCCTGCCAGGAGAAACAGCTAGGCCGCGGCCAGTTCGGCGCTCCAAGGGGAGCGTGTACTTTGGGTTAGGCTCGCCCCTCCGACACGTTTCGCATAAGCCCTGGTCAGAGCGTTTTCGACGCTGCGGCCGGGTGTGGGTGCCCGATTTTTCGTCGTGGCTGGTCAAGCGGCGTTCTGGTACTCGTTGATGAGGCCGTCGCAGCGTGAGGTTCGGACGACTCGAAGCTGCTGTGGAGCGTCTCTCGTTGCCTCGACGGCTTGCGGTGGCCGCTGGTCAAGCGAGCGGTGCGGCCGGTGAACGTTGTAGTGGTCGATGTAGTCGGCGACGATGCGTTCGACCTGACGCTGGTTCCAGATGATCGTGCGGTCGAGGAGCTCACGGCGCAGCGTGCCGATCCAGCGTTCCGCGAACGCATTGGCCACGGGGGTGCGGACAGGGGTCTTGAGGATCTTCATTCCTTCGGTTCGGAAGATCTCGTCGAATGCGTTGATGAACTGGCTGCCGCGGTCACGAACGAGCGCGCCCGCATCAGCGAGTCGGTCGGTGTGGCGGAGGAAGAGGTTGCGGGCGGCTTGGGTGGTCCAGGCGCCGGTGGGGTTGGCGGTGATGCCGGCGAAGAAGACCTCGCGGGTGGTGACGTCGATGAAGAACAGCAGGTAGTAGCGGCGCAACACGGCGGTGTCGATGGTGGCGAAGTCACACGCAACGGCTGCTTGGGAGCGCAGGAACTGACTCCAAGTGATCACAGTTCGGTGGGGTGCGGGGTCGATGTCGTGGCGTTTGAGGATCCTCCAAACGGTCGACGCTCCGACGCGGTGGCCAAGACCGGTGAGTTCGCCATGGATGCGGCGGTAGCCCCAGGTCGGGTTGTTGGTGGCCATGTCGATGATGAGTCGGCGAATCTCGCGTGCAGTGGATGGCCGTCCTCGTTCTCGGCTGGGGTGGGTCCAATGGCGCGCGATTCGTCGGCGGTGCCAGCGCAGCAGGGTGTCGGGGGTGACAAGCCAGCCGGCGCGTCGGGGGCGGGGGAGTGCGGCTGCGATGGCTCCGAGCAGAGTTCGATCGTCGTCGTTGAGCTGGGGCCGGTCGTCTTGTCGGCGAAGCACCATCAGTTGGTGGCGCAACACGATGATCTCGAGATCCTTCGAACGGCCCAAGCACACGGCCAAACGTGCCAGCGCCGCGAGCAAGCGGTACAGAATGCGATACACGAGGCACGAGGATCGCAGCACATCGTGCCTGGTCAGCGCCCACGACCGAATATCGGGCACCCACAGGGGCCGAACGGCGTTCGCGTCTAGCTGTCTGCTCGTACTCGGTCGTTTCGGCGCAGCAGCCCGCGGAATCCCACCGGCCTCTAGGCAGTGGTCTTCATCGACGTCGGGATTGGCCGAGGTTCCGGGTGGCGGGCGGGCGGCTGCTTGTTCGTGGGTGAGGTCTTTGTTCCTTTCACGAGCAGGTATCCGATCATCCAGAGTTCGGCGATCGTTGGGGGTGTGTAGATGAACGCCTCGATCTGTTTGCCGAGTTCGGGGGACAGGAACTCGGTGAGTGTTCCAGCGAGGTAGCAGACGCCTCCCACGACGAGTAGGAGGCCGAGGGCTTTCGGGAACGATTCTGATCTGTGGGTGAGGTATCCGAGCGGGATGAGCCAGAGGCCGAAGAAGATCTGGGCGATGAGGTAGCCGTAGTGCTGGAGGTCGAAAAGGAGCAGCACCATGGCGTCTGCACCGTCGGCACCGAACGCCTCGGTGTAGGGCGCTTCGGTTGCTACCAGGAGGCCTGTGAACTGAAAGACCATGTTGAGGCAGATGATGGTGGCGGCGATGGCTACGAGAATCATCATTGCGCTGGCGGCGTCCTTGTTCACGGGTCTGAGCAGGCGGTGGAGGGTCATTCCGAGGAAGACGAAGATGGTCGCTTGGCAAAGGTCGGCAACGACTCCGATGCGGACGAGGTCGGCGTGTGCCAGCACGTTCGCTGTGGTGGCGGTCGAGTCACCGGGTTCATAGACGGTGGCGCGCACGACGAGGTGGGCGAAGCCGCCGAGTATGGCAACGGTGAGGTAGAGGAGCCCGGCCCGTCTTGCCTCTTGTTTGGCTGGAGTCATGGTCCGTCGAGCCGTATCTTGAGCTTGTCGAGGTTGTCCGCGACGGCGTGTTTGATGCTGATTCTCATCACGGGGGCCGCGAGTCGGAGCGGTCCATGAGGTTCGAGTGTCACGGTGTTGGTGAGCTCGGTGGCGTTGTCGATCTCATGGAGGTCGTAGCTGAGTCGGGCCGGTAGGGCGGCCAGGGTTCCTCGGACCTCGATGTGGCGATCGACGTCGAGGGCGGTGATCTCGAGAGTCTCGGTCTCTGGCCGCGGGCTGGTGCGGGTCTGTTGGTAGCGAGTGCCGACAGCGACCGGGCCAGGAGTGGTCTTGGCCGTGTTCGTGATCGCCCAGTTCCATTCGGGGGTGTGTTCCAGGTCCGAGAGGTAGGCGTAGACGTCGGCGACGGGCCGGTTGATGCGGATGGTGTTGGTGAAGGTGATCATGGCGGTTCGTTTCGGGTTGGTGCAGGGTCAGGCCGCGGGACTGTGCTGCTGATGCGGGGATGTGAGAGCGGCCTGAGCGGCGGGGTCGTGGGCGCCGAGGATCCTGAGGCCGGGGTGGCGGCGTTGCAGCTCCAGTACCTGCCGGGTGGATTCTTGGAGCTGGCGGTGTGAGCCGACGCCGGGCAGCACGTGGTCGTGTTGCATGGCTGCGGCGTCATAGGTGAGGTCGCCGACCATCAGCAGTGGGTCGTGGCCTGGGCGGCGGACCAGCATGGATAGCGAGCCGGGCGTGTGGCCCGGTGTGGGGAGCAGGATCATGCTGCGGTCGCTCATCAGGTCGACACCGTGGGTGAATGGTGCGATGTCGGGGTCGTCGAGTGGCTGGAACCGGATCTGGTCCCATTCGAGGCCGGGAAGGTCGATGTGTCGGCTGAGAACGCCTCGTGCTTCGTCGAGTCGGCTGTTGAGCATCGCGTACTCGGTATCGGCGATGACGATGCGCGTGCCCTGGAGGTGGGGTAGGCCGCCGATGTGGTCCTGATGGAGGTGCGACAACACGGCCACCTCGACGTCACTGGCGGCGTATCCGATCTGTTCGAGCTGGGCGGGGAGGGTTTCGTGCGGCTCGATGTTGAATCTGGCCAGACGGGCATAGAACCAGCCCAGCGGTCCGCTCGGGAAGTAGTCCCGGTCGGTCACCGAGGCCCGGTCTTGGCCGGTATCGAACAGCACGAGGCCGTCGCGGTGTTCGATCACGAAGACGTTGATCGGGCGGCTCGTGAGCCAGCGGCGCGAGGTGAGGATCCACCAATAGCTGGGTGTCCTGCTGCCGTAGGCATGTTGAGGGTGGATGTCCACGGTGCCTGTGGAGATCACCTGCACGTTGCGGATGGGGTCGAGGTCTTCGGTCATGGTCTGCTCCCTGGTCGAGGTTCTGGGGTCTCCCGGAAGTTGCCGTAAGGCTTACGGTTAAGATACCGTAACACATACGGAAACCTTGTCAACGTTGGGAGCCGGCAATGTCGTCAGACCAGCAAGGGATGTCGTCAGACCACCAAGAGAAACCTCCGGAGCCGGGGGCGCGCCGAGTCGGCCGTCCGCCCCGCCTCACCGCCGCCGAGGTCGTAGACGCGGCAATCGATCTCGCCGACCGCGAAGGCCTCGAAGCCCTCTCGATGCCCAAACTGGCCAGACAGCTCGGGATCGGCACCATGACCGTCTATGGCTACGTGACAAACAAAGAGGACCTTCTCGACCAGATGGCGACACGCATCTTTGAAGGCCTCAGCTTCACCGAGGTCGACGGCTGGCAACGAGGGATGACCCTGTTCTTCGCCGACTTCCGAGAAGCCGCCCTCGCCCACCCCACCCTTGCCGGGCTGCTCGCCACCGGACGCGTCGCCATCCCGGCAGTCTTCGACATCCTCGAAACGGCACTCAAGAAGGCCACCGAGGACGAGATCCCGATCGAGGAAGCCGTCCAGCTCTTCTACACCGCCCTGACCTACACCATCGGATTCGTGCTCTGGGAGATCCCCAGAGCCCACCTGCAGACCGAAGCCCAATACATCGACCAATGGGCCGACCTCATCTCACAGCTCGACCCGACCGAGTATCCGCTCGTCACCGGCCCAGGATCGGCCGTGCTACCCAGCGTTGCCTCAACACGCCACTTCCACGCCGGCCTCGACAGGATCATTGCCGGACGGTCGCCAACATAGACCGGTCCGGGCCGCGAAGACTGCCCGTCCGGGCTCCACGGGATCGGGCGGGCTGGCGCCTGGTTCCCTTAGCGGGGCCACGCTCCCGGGGCCTGTGGTGCCCGGAGAGTCCGTCGTCGCAGGTCACGCTGCGTTTCGGTATTCGTGGATGAGTCCGTCGCATCGGGCCGTGCGGAGCACGGTCACGGCTGCTGGGGGCGTGTCGGGCGGCTCGTCGATTGGTGCGGGTGGT
>JAAEMS010000293.1 GCA_024225275.1 Actinomycetes bacterium | reverse complement strand
TGGACAATTCAATAAATTACAATTTAACAATTCACAGTTTATAACAGATTAAGATATGGCAACAAAAGCAGAAATAAAAGCAAAAATACAATCAATATTTACACTAAACACAGGTTTAACGGATTGGGACGAGGTTGAGGAGTGTTTGATTGACGAGGTTGATAGTATATTAGAAAACATATACCCAACACCTGTAAACGAAGTGAGTTCTGCAACTCATGTAATAACAACACCTAATAGTGCTTTTAGTTACGATGTAACCTTTACAAAGGTAGGTAGATTGATACACGTTATAGGGTCTTTTACAAGCAATATAGCATTTGGAGGTTCTTCACCGATAATGGCAATTGACGATAGTGAATATGACACAACTATTACAGATGTATCAGATAGAAAAGAATTTGGATTGGGATATAATTTATCAAACGGAAACGTAATGATGCTTTACGCATCAGCAGACACGATAAGAATGTATGGAACGGTGGCAATTGGCGAAACCTATTATTTCAGTATAACGTATAACGCATTAAACTAATGATAAAAGTAATAAATTCAGGTAATCAGTATTCGGACAATGTTCTGGATTCCGTTTTAGGTTTTAATAATTCGGAAACTTGGTCGGTCAGTTCAGGAACGGGAACGGTCGTAACTTCAGATGATTATTCATTTGAGGGCGATAAGAGTTTAAAAATAGCGAGTACGGACTTGACGGCTGATTTTATCGTAACCAACGTAACACAGAATACAATTATAGGTAACGATGCTGATTATGGTTTTGCTTTGTACGTTAAAAAAACGGTCGCACTTGAAGTTATAGAATTAAAAGTAAATATCTTTAAGGGTGGAGTTTTAG
>JAAEMS010000292.1 GCA_024225275.1 Actinomycetes bacterium | reverse complement strand
GCCCCACCCACCACCGCGGCCCCTGACACCACCACCACGACACCGCCCGAGCCCACCCTCAGCGCTGAGGACCTGGCCCAACTCCGGGCCTGTGAGTCCAGCGGCAACTACCAGGCTGTCAACCCCCGCGGCCCCTACCTCGGTGCCTACCAGTTCCTCCAGAGCACCTGGGATTCGGTGGCCGCCCGAGCAGGCCACAGCCACCTGGCCGGGGTGTCGCCCACGGCGTCGTCGGCGGGCGACCAGGACGCCATGGCCATCTCCCTGTGGCGTCTGTCCGGTCCTGGTCAGTGGCCCGTCTGTGGTGGCCACCTCCCGCCCCAGCCCTGATCGCCGGCCTGCCCCGGTGACCCACTCGCCCGCCTCCATCCGTGGTCTCCTCGACCGTCACGGTCTCTCGCCCCGCGGTGCACTCGGTCAGAACTTCGTGGCCGACCCCAACACCGTCCGCCGCATCGCTGAACTGGCCGAGGTCGGGCCCGGTGACCGGGTTGTCGAGATCGGGGCTGGGCTCGGCTCGCTGACCCTGGCCTTGATTGAGACGGGTGCCGAGGTCACTGCGGTCGAGACCGACGGCCACCTCGTACCCATCCTGACCAAGGTGCTCGCCGGCACCGACGCCGAGGTCGTCCACGCCGACGCCACCGACTTGGACTGGGACGGCCTGCTGGGCGACGACGAGTGGACCCTCGTGGCCAACCTGCCGTACAACATCGCCACACCGCTGGTTCTCGACCTGCTCGCCGACGTGGGGGCCATCCGACGGATGCTCGTCATGGTGCAGTTCGAGGCCGGCCGACGTCTGGTGGCCGAGCCCGGGCTCAAGGAATACGGCATCCCGTCAGTGAAGGTCGCCTACCACGCCACCAGCCGCATCGTGGGTCGGGTGCCGGCGTCCGTCTTCTACCCCCGGCCCCGGGTCGAGTCGTGTCTGGTGCTCATCGAACGGCGCCACCAGCCGGTGGTCGACGTCGACCCGGAGCTGCTATTCCCCCTGGTCGAGGCCGCCTTCAACCAGCGACGCAAGATGCTGCGGCGGTCGCTGGCCGACCGGGTCGACCCTCGGGCCTTCACCATGGCCGGGATCAGCCCCGAGACCCGGCCCGAGATGCTCGACATCGACGCCTGGGCTGGGCTGGCCGTGGCCGCCCATAACCTGGCCCGGTGACCCAACCCTCCTCTGCCCGGCCCGTCGAGACGATCCTGGCTCCGGCCAAGCTGACCGTGTCGCTCCGGATCACCGGGGTGCGCGATGACGGACTCCACGTGATCGACGCGGAGATGGTCACCCTCGATCTGGTCGACGAGCTTCACATCGGTCCCGGATCCAGCCTCACCATCGAGGGAGCCGGGTCCGATGTCGATGCCGGCCCCGACAATCTCGTGAACCGGGCGTTGGAGTTGGCCGGCCGAGAAGCATCGGTGCACCTGGTGAAGCGGATCCCCAGCCAGGCGGGCCTGGGAGGGGGCAGTGCCGATGCTGCCGCCATCCTGCGTTGGGCCGGCTTCGACGATCTCGAGATGGCCAGTCGGCTGGGTGCGGACATCGCCTTCTGTCTGGTGGGGGGCCGGGCTCGGGTGCGGGGGATCGGAGAGATTGTCGATCCGCTCCCGCTGGTCGATCGCACCTTCACCCTGGTGACCCCGCCCCTGCTGTGCCCCACTCCGGCCGTCTATCGGGCGTGGGACGAGCTGGGGGGTCCCACCGGTGAGTCGGCCAACGATCTCGAGGATGCGGCACTGGTGGTGCAGCCCGAGCTGGCCCGCTGGCGGGACGAGCTGGCGAGGGCCACGGGTGAGCGCCCCACCCTGGCCGGCAGCGGCTCGTCGTGGTTCGTCCCGGGGGCCCATCCGGGCGCCGGTCGCACCGTGGTGAGGACCACCCGCCAAGACGGGGCATAACCCCGGGTACGCGAGAACGAGCCTGCTGGGTGCAGGCTCGTTTCGGCTCCCTGAAATGGGCAGCGGTATGACCGGCGCGGCTACTTGCCGCGGGCGCGGCGCTGGTGACGTGTACGTCGAAGCATCTTGCGGTGCTTCTTCTTGCGCATGCGCTTTCGACGTTTCTTGACGAGCGATCCCATGAGGTTGGGCAGGGTAGCGCCGTATCACCCGTTTACGTCAAGCCGATCGGGGTCCCGACCCGCTACCGTCGTGGAACAGCGATCGCGGGTAGTTCAGTTGGTAGAACACCAGACTTTGAATCTGGTTGTCGCAGGTTCGAGCCCTGCCCCGCGAGCCAGTCGGTGAACATGAGATGAGCATGAGAAAGGCCCCGATGGCCCGACCGAGCAGTGAATCCTCCTCTGATGGCCCCATGGCGCACGGTGGTCCTGGCATCTCGGCCGTCGTGTTGGCCGCCGGTCGGGGCACCCGAATGCGGTCAGCCCGACCCAAACCACTCCACCTCCTCTGCGGCCGGACCATGGTCCAGTACGTACTCGACTCGCTCGGACGCCTTCCCCTGACCCGGGCTGTGGTCGTCGTGGGTCATGGGGCCGAGCAGGTCCGCAAACGCCTGAGCGAGGACAACACCGTCGATCTGCCCCTCGACTTCGTCGACCAGGTCAAGCAGAAGGGCACCGGCGACGCGGTGGCAGTGGGGCTGACGGCCTTCACCGAGGAGGAGCTCGACTCCGACCTCGACGCCGATGTCGTTGTGCTCCCCGGTGACACCCCCCTGCTGCGCCACGAGACCATCACCGAGCTGGTGACCCGGCACCGGGCCGAGCGGGCCGACTGCACCGTTCTCACCGCCCGGCTCGATGACGCCTCGGGCTACGGGCGGGTGGTGCGCAACAAGGACGGCGATGTCGAGCGGATCGTCGAGCATCGCGACGCCAGCGCCGATGAACTGGCCATCGACGAGATCAACACCTCGATCTACTGCTTCAAGCGGACCCTCCTGGGTCCTGCTCTGCGCCAGCTGAGCCCCCAGAACAGCCAGGGTGAGTACTACCTGACCGACGTGGTGTCCCTCCTACACTCGGCGGGCTACCGGGTGCGGTCGATGGTGGCCGACGACCCGGCGGAGACCCATGGGGTCAATGATCGCAACCAGCTGGCCGGGGCCGAGGCCGTGCTCCGGGCCCGCACCAACGCCGAGTGGATGGCCTCGGGCGTCACCATGCTCGATCCCGACCGCACCTATGTCGACGCCACCGTCGTCCTCGGCGAGGACGTCACCCTGTTCCCCGGCACGATCCTCCAGGGCGACACCCGGGTGGGTGCCGGCTGCGAGATCGGGCCCGACACCCGCCTGGTCGATTGCCGGGTCGGAGCAGGAGCCGTCATCGAGAAGGCCATGGCCCGCGATGCCGAGATCGGCGAGGGGTCTCGCGTGGGTCCGTTTGCGGTTCTCCAGCCCGGTGCGCAAGTCGGTTCCAACGAGGCGACGGGTCCGTTCTACACTGCCCCCGCAGCACGGGAATCAGTTGAGGGCTAGGGGCTACCCATCATGGAATTGGTGAGCAAGAAGCGGCTGCACGTGGCCGCGGGACGGCACAACATGGCGTTGGCCGAGAAGGTGGCGGCATATCTCGACGTCCCCCTCGCGGCAATGCAGATCAGCGAATTCGCCAACGGCGAGATCCACTGTCGGTTCCGCGAGTCGGTGCGCGGTGGCGACATCTTCATCATCCAGAGTCACTGTGAAGAAGACGGCCGCTCGATCAACGATGCTCTGATGGAGCACCTGATCATGGTCGACGCCGGGAAGCGGGCGTCGGCCAAGCGCATCACTGCGGTCATGCCCTTCTATGGCTACGGCCGTCAGGACCGCAAGGCCGAAGGTCGTGAGCCCATCACTGCCAAGCTCATGGCCCAGCTCTTCAAGTCGGCCGGAGCCAGCCGGCTCGTCAGCGTCGATCTCCACTCGGGCCAGATCCAGGGGTTCTTCGACGGCCCCGTCGACCACCTCACCGCCATGCCGGTATTGGTCGACCACATCAGGACCCTGGGCGACGATCTCGTGATCGTGTCGCCCGACGCCGGCCGGGTGAAGGTGGCCGAGCGGTACGCCAACCAGGTGGGCGCCGACCTCGCCATCGTGCACAAGCGTCGGGTGCGGGGTGAGAAGAACATGGTCGAGGCCAAAGACGTGGTGGGTGACGTCGACGGCCGCTGTTGCGTCCTGATCGATGACATGATCGACACCGCCGGCACCATCGTGGCCGCCGCCGAGCAGCTCAAGGAGAAGGGGGCCTCACAGGTCTTCGCGGCCACCACCCACGCCGTCTTCTCTGGTCCCGCTGTCGACCGGCTGAAGAACTCCGAGCTCGAGAAGGTCGTCATCACCGACACCCTTCCCCTGCCCCCCGAGAAGCGGTTCGACAAGGTCGAGGTGCTATCGGTGGCCAGCATCCTGGCCGATACCATTGACGCGGTGTTCGAGGACACCTCGGTGTCCGAGATCTTCGACGGCAAGAACCAGTCCTAATCACCGATTCCGCCGGTACACTCGCCTGCTGGCTGAAGTCTGAGCCGCGCCCGCCTCTTTCCCGGCTGCGGTAGCCCCATCAAGAGATCTTCCCGAAGGAACCCGTACGTCATGGCTGACCTGATTCTCACCGCCGACACTGGACGCGAGCTCGGCTCGCGCTCCGCCCGCCGCCTCCGGCGCGATGGCAAGGTCCCCGCTGTGGTCTACGGGCTCGAGGCCGATCCCGTCGCCGTCGCCGTCGACTACCGCGAGCTGCGCTCGGTGCTCAACACCGATCAGGGCCTCAACGCGGTGATCACCCTCGACGTCAACGGCGATCAGTCACCGGTGCTGGCCAAGGATCTTCAGCGTGATCTGATCCGCCGACAGGTGACCCATGTCGACTTCATCCGGGTCGACCTCAACGTCGAGACCTCGGCCGACGTGCCCATCCATCTCATTGGTGAGGCCGAAGAGGTGGACCGCGAGGGTGGCATGGTCGAGCAGATCCTCAACAGCATCACCGTGTTCGCCAAGCCGGCCGATCTACCGGCCATGATCGAGGTCGACATCTCGGGCATGACCATGGATCGCAACCTGCTGGTCAGCGACCTCGATCTCGGCGCCGGTGTGCGCATCGAGGTCGACGATGAGGAGCCGGTCGCTGCTTCCCAGATCACCCGTGCCGCCATGGAGCCCGAAGAGGGTGAAGAGGGCGTAGAGGGCGTAGAGGGCGTAGAGGGCGTAGAGGGCGAAGAGGGCGACACCGGAGATGGTGACGAGGGCTCCTCTGACGAGGACTAGTGCTCAAACGCCGCGCCGAACGTCGCGGTACGCCTGCTGACCTCTTGGTCGTGGGCCTCGGCAATCCGGGGCCTGACTACGAACGCACCCGGCACAATGTCGGGGCTGACGTGGTGACCCTTCTGGCCGAACGCCACGGGGGTCGGCTTCGCGACGGGAGCGAGCGAGCCCTCTCCGCCGAGGTTCGGGTCGGCGAGCATCGCCTCGCCATCGCCTTCCCGCTCACCTTCTACAACGAGTCGGGTGATGCGGTGAATCGTTTGGTCCGCCGCTACGGCGTCGACGACTTCGATGGGGTGGTCATCGTTCACGACGAGATGGATCTCGATCCCGGGCGGGTGAAGGTGAAGCTCGGTGGTGGACTGGCAGGCAACAACGGACTCAAGTCGATCCGCCGGGTGCTGGGCACCGACGAGTTCGTCCGCATCCGCATCGGAATCGGGAAACCTCCGGGTCAGATGAAGGGTGCCGATCATGTGTTGCGCCGTCCCGGCAAGGCTGAGCGCACCGAGCTCGATATCGGCATCGAGGTGGCGGCCGATGCGGTCGAATCGATCCTTGCCCAGGGAGTCGAAGCCACCATGAACACGGTGAACGCCCGGAAGTAGAACCTGCCCCAACCAGTGAAATTTGCTGGATTATGTGCACGGGGTGCCCCCTATCCTGCAAGTTTCAGAAAGGGGGCGGGTACGTTCAGGGCCGTGTCGAAGGTATTGATGGAGCTTCCGGTTGGTGAACGGGTAGGGATCGCGTTTTCGGGCGGTCTCGACACCTCGGCGGCGGTGGCGTGGATGCGTGAGAACGGCGCCATCCCATACACCTACACCGCCGACCTCGGTCAGTATGACGAACCCGATCTCGACGGGGTACCCGTACGGGCCAAGGTGTACGGAGCCGAAGAGGCCCGGGTGGTCGACTGCCGCGAGGATCTGGTTCGTGAGGGCCTGCTGGCTCTTCAGTGTGGGGCCTTTCACATCCGTACCGCCGGGCGTACCTACTTCAACACCACCCCGCTCGGCCGCGCCGTGACCGGCACCCTTCTGGTCCAGGCCATGAAGGAGGACGGGGTCGACATCTGGGGCGACGGCTCCACCTACAAGGGCAACGACATCGAGCGCTTCTACCGCTACGGCCTGATGGTCAACCCCGAGCTCCGTGTCTACAAACCATGGCTCGACCCGGCGTTCGTCGACCAGCTCGGGGGTCGCACCGGTATGAGCGAGTTCCTCGTCGAGCGGAGCCTGCCCTACCGCGACTCGGTCGAGAAGGCCTACAGCACCGACGCCAACATCTGGGGCGCCACCCACGAGGCCAAGGCCCTCGAGGAGCTCTCGACCGGCATGGAGATCGTGACCCCGATCATGGGCGTGGCCCACTGGGACCCCACGGTCGAGATCACCACCGAGGACGTCACCATCAAATTCGAAGAGGGTTGGCCGGTCGAGATCAACGGTCAGACCTTCGCGAGCCAGGTCGACCTGGTGCTCGAGGCCAACTCCATTGGTGGCCGCCACGGGCTGGGCATGAGCGACCAGATCGAGAACCGGATCATCGAGGCCAAGTCGCGGGGCATCTACGAGGGGCCGGCCCTGGCCCTGCTCCACATCGCCTACGAGCGGCTGATCACCGCCATTCACAACGAGGACACCATCGACAACTACATGACGATGGGTCGCCGCCTCGGTCGCCTGCTCTACGAGGGTCGCTGGTTCGACCCCCAGAGCCTCATGCTGCGTGAGCCCGTTCTGAGGTGGGTGGGCACGGCAGTGACCGGTGAAGTCACCCTCCGCCTGCGGCGGGGCGACGACTACTCCCTTCTCGACACCACCGGCCCAGACCTCACCTACGAGCCCGACCGGCTCTCCATGGAGAGGGTCGAGGACGCGGCCTTCGGCCCCCTCGACCGCATCGGCCAGCTCACCATGCGCAACCTCGACATCGACGACAGCCGGGCCAAGCTCGGCGTCTACCGCCGGTCCGGTACCCTCGGGTCGGGTACCGTGCCCGCCGCCCTGGAGGAGTAGGGCAGCCCCCATGCCCCTCACCAGCTTGCCGGCCCTGCTGGCCGACGACGCTGCGCTCACCGATCTGATCGGCCGCCGGTCCGACACCCTGGCCGTACCGGACCCGGCCCGGGCCTTGACCATCGCCGCGCTGGCTCAACGCCTGGACCGGCGCCCCTTCCTGGTGGCGGTGGCGACCAGTACCGACGCCGAGCACCTGGTGCATGACCTCGAGCTGTTCATGCCCGAGGGTGAGGTCGAGCTGTTCCCGGCCTGGGAAACCCTCCCCTTCGAGCGGGTCAGCCCCGGTGTCGAGACCATGGGCCGGCGATTGCGGGTTCTGCACCAGCTGATGGACCCCGAGAACGGGCCAGCGGTCGTGGTGGCCCCGGTCCGCTCCCTGATCCAGCGCCTCGGTCCCCACGTGGAGGACATCGAGCCCGTCGTGGTGGGCGTGGGCGACGTGTTGGACCCCACCGAGCTGGTCGAGCGGCTGGTCGGTATGGGCTACCTGCGCGAGTACCAGGTCGAGCATCGCGGCGAGGTTGCCGTGCGCGGTTCGATCGTCGACGTCTTCCCGGCCACCGCCGACACCCCGGTCCGCATCGACCTGTGGGGCGACGAGGTCGACCGCCTGACCGAGTTCGCGGTGAGCGACCAGCGCAGCCAGACGCCGGTCGCCGAGGTGGTCATCCACGCTGCCCGTGAGCTGCTGCCCTCCCACGAGGTGAGGGAACGAGCTCGTGAGCTGGTGACCACCCAGCCGTGGGGGCGTGAACAGTGGGACCGAGTAGCCGACGGTCAGCTCTTCGACGGCATGGAGTCGTGGCTGCCTTGGCTCACCGAGGACCAACGGGTGGTCGCCGATCTCCTCCACGCCGATGCTCAGATCGTGCTCATCGAGCCCCGCCGCATCCGTGATCGAGCCGCTGACCTGCTGGCCGAGGAGGCCGATCTGGCCAAGACTCTGGCCCGCACCTGGGACGCGGTCGACGACGACGGTGAACTCCACGATCTGCCCCGACTCCATGTCGAGTACGACCGCATCCTCGCCCACACCGAAGCCCGGACCTGGACGGTCACCGCGGTCGCCGACGGCCCCGATGTGGCTGCCATGGCGGCGGCCGGCTGGGATCCGGTCGTCGGTGACGACAGCCCCCTCCTGGGCCAGCTGCGCGATCTCATGGTTGACCAGTACCGGGTGGTGTTGTGCGCCGACGGGGTTGCCAGCGGTCGGCGTATGGCCGAACTGCTGGGTGACGAGGGCATCTACCTGGACACCTCCCCTCTCGAGAACCCGGACGCCGCCCCCGACCTGTCCCGGCCCGGTGGCCAGGTCGTCGTCGCCCCACTGGATCGAGGGGTCGTTCTCCCGTCGGCCCAGCTGGCGGTACTGGGTGAGTCCGACGTCACCGGTCGGCGCCGCGCCCATCGTCGGGCCCGACCTCGTCCGCGTCCCGCTCAGGGCTTCTTCGACGATCTCGCTCCCGGCGACTATGTCGTCCACCACCATCACGGGGTGGCCCGGTACGCCGGGATGGTCAAGCGGGCCATCGGTGGCAATGAGCGCGACTACCTCCTGCTCGAGTACCGGGGGGCCGACAAGCTCTACGTCCCCACCGATCAGATCGACGCGGTCCGCCACTACACCGGCGGTGAAGCCCCGACCCTGTCGAAGATGGGCGGCGCCGATTTCGCCAAGGCCAAGGCCAAGGTGCGCTCGGCCGTGGCCGAGATCGCCCAGGAGCTGGTGGTCCTGTACCAGAAGCGGATCACCACCCAGGGCCATCGCTTCGCCCCCGACACCCCGTGGCAGCGTGAGCTCGAGGAGTCGTTCCCGTTCGAGGAGACGCCGGACCAGCTCAAGGCCATCGAGGAGGTGAAGGCCGACATGGAGGCCGAGCGCCCCATGGACCGTCTGGTCTGCGGTGACGTGGGTTTCGGCAAGACCGAGGTGGCCCTTCGGTCCGCCTTCAAGGCTGTACAAGACGGCAAGCAGGTGGCGATCCTCGTCCCAACCACCCTGCTGGCCCAGCAGCACCACCAGACCTTCTCGGAACGATTCGCCGGCTTTCCCGTTCGGGTCGAGGTTCTCAGCCGCTTCCTGACCGCCGGGCAGGCCAAGAAGGTCATCCAGGGCAGCAACGAAGGCGATGTCGATATCGTCATCGGCACCCACCGCATGCTCACCGACCAGATGAAGTTCAAGCGCCTCGGGCTGCTCATTGTCGACGAGGAGCAGAGGTTCGGGGTGTCGCACAAGGAGAAGATCAAGAGCTTCCAGGCCGACGTCGACGTGCTCACCCTGTCGGCCACCCCGATTCCCCGGACCCTCGAGATGTCCCTCACCGGCATCCGCGACCTGACCCTGCTCAACACCCCGCCCGCCGAACGGCAACCCATCCTCACCTATGTCGGCGAGTACGACGAGAGAGCGGTGGCCGAGGCCATCCGTCGCGAGCTCTTGCGCGAGGGGCAGGTGTTCTTCGTGCACAATCGGGTCCAGGACATCGAGCATGTGGCCGCCCGCCTCCGCGACCTCGTGCCCGAGGCCCGCTTGGCAGTGGCCCACGGACAGATGGACGAGGGTTCACTCGAACAGGTTGTCATCGACTTCTGGGACGGCGAGTACGATGTGCTCGTCTGCACCACGATCATCGAGTCGGGCATCGACATGCCCACCGTGAACACCCTGGTCGTCGATCGGGCCGAGCGGCTGGGTCTGGGTCAGCTCCACCAGCTCCGGGGCCGGGTCGGCCGGGCCGGGCAGCGGGCCTACGCTTACCTGTTCACCCACCCCGACACGGTGCTGTCCGAAGAGGCCCACGAGCGACTCAAGACCATCGGCGAGGCCACCGAGCTGGGCTCCGGCTTCAAGATCGCCATGCGCGACCTCGAGATCCGCGGGGCCGGCAACCTCCTGGGCACCGGCCAGTCGGGCCACATCGCCGCGGTGGGATACGACCTCTACTGTCAGATGGTCACCGAGGCGGTCGCCGAGCTGAAGGGCGAGACGATCCCCGAACCGGTGGAGATCACCCTCGATGTTCCCGGCGACGCCCAGCTGCCGGCCGACTATGTGTCCCGCGAGGATCTCCGGCTCGAGGCCTACCGTCGCTTGGCGGCGGTCCAGACCCAGACCGAGGTCGACGACATCCGCACCGAGTGGGAGGACCGCTACGGACCGGTTCCGGTGCCGGCCGAACGACTCATCGATGTGGCCCGCCTGCGGGCTGAAGCGGCGCGCCTGGGGCTGACCGAGGTGTCGGTGGCGAAGGGCCCCGGGTTCGGCGGACCAGCGTGGATCGCCAAGCTCGGTCCCATCGATCTCAAGGCCAGTCAGACCATCCGGCTGGAGCGGCTCTACAAGGGGTCGAGCTGGCGTGAGGGCGCCCCCGACGCTGGGGGCGGGGTGTTGACCCTGGGCTTGAAACCGAAGGCCGATGTGGCCGCCAATGTGGTGTTGGGACTCCAGGATCTCTTCCCGCCCCCCGAATCCGATGGGGCAATGGTTGGCCAGGAGCCCGTTGGCTCCCTACCATCCCGATCGTGAATCGCATCGCATTGATCGGCGTTCTGGTGGTCTCGGCCCTGGGCGCAGCCCTCGCCGCCGGATGGAACCTCAACGACAGCCGGCCCGCGGCATCCGTCAACGGGACCGAGATCTCCTCCGATGATCTGATGGCCGAGCTCGACGCGGTGATGGGCAACGAGGACCTCAGCCTCACCATCGACCCCGCCTCCTCCGACGCCGACGTGGCGGCATCCATCCTGACCAGCAGGATCTACGACTCGGTGTTCGCCGACGCCTTGGCCGACCGCGGGGTTCCAGTGACCGACGAGGACCGCCAGCAGGCCACCCGCGACCTCATCCTGGATCTGGGCCAGGGCAACCCGAACGCCCCGAACACAGTCCGTCAGCAGGCCATCGAGGCCGGAACCGCGGTGTTCGACTCCTTTGATGCCGACCGCCAGGCCACCCTGGTCGAGACCCGGGCGGTGCAGACCGCCCTCGGAGCCGATCTTCTCGATCCGGCCGACGTCGAGGCCGCGGTAGCCCTGAACGAGGTCGTTTGTCTGAGCCACATCCTCGTCGTGACCGAAGAGGAGGCTCTGGGCGTTCTCGCCGAGCTGAACCAGGGGATGGCGTTCGAGATTGCCGCTCAGAGCTTCAGCGCCGATCCCGGCAGCCCCGACGGAAACCTGGGCTGCAACCGCCGCGGCACGTTCATCCCCGAGTTCGAGGAACCGGTGTTCGCCGCCGATCCCCTCGCCACTCTCGGCCCCCTCCAGACTCCCGCCGGTTGGCATCTCATCAAGCTGCACGACACCAGGGCGGCGCTGGCTGCCGATCTCGAGCTCTCAGCCCTGCGCACCCTGTTGGCTGCTGACCTGGCCGACGCCGACATCGAGGTCAACAGCCGCTGGGGCAGTTGGGACTCCTCGGTGTTCCAGGTCCAGCCCCCTCGGGCTCCTGAGCCCGAGCCCTTCGACTTCTCGGCCTGATGAGCAACCCACGCCCGCGGGTGGTCGTGGTGGGCCTTGGGCCGGCCGGCCCCGACCTCGTTACCAGCTCGACCCTCGACGCCCTCGAACGGATCGGCCGGCGTTTCCTGCGCACCGCCCGTCACCCGGCGGCCACAGTGGTCCGAGGGGCGGAGTCGTTCGACCCGATCTACGAGCGGGCCGCCACCATCGAACAGGTCTACGGCGCGATCGTCGATCGGTTGGTGGCCGAAGCGGAAGCTCACGGCGAAATCATCTACGCCGTACCGGGCTCGCCGGCGGTGGCCGAACATACCGTTGAGCTGCTACGCCTCGAGACCGCGATCGAGCTCGACGTGCTACCGGCCCTGTCGTTCCTCGACCTGGCGTGGGTGAAGTTGGGGGTCGACCCCCTGAGCGGGGGAGGGGTGAGGGTGGTCGATGGTCATGCCTTCGCCACCGAGGCCGCAGGGGAGCGGGGTCCTCTTCTGGTGGCCCAGTGCGACACCAGCAACGTCCTGTCCGACATCAAGCTCGCTCTGGAGGAACCCGGGGATGCCACTGCGATCATCCTCCACCACCTCGGTCTGCCCGATGAGAGGGTGATCGAGGTGGCTTGGTCCGACCTCGATCGCACCCTCGAGGCCGACCATCTCACCTCGGTCTGGGTGCCCCGACTGGGCGCCCCGGTGGCGGCCGAGCTGGCTCGATTCGAGGAGATGGTGGCAACCCTGCGGCGCGAATGTCCATGGGATCGGGAGCAAACCCACCACTCCCTCCGGCGCCACCTGCTCGAGGAGACCTACGAGGTCCTCGAGGCGATCGACGGCCTCGACGAGGACGACGAGGTGGGCGGGTCCGATCCCGAGGCCATCGGCCACCTCGAAGAGGAGTTGGGTGACCTCATCTACCAGGTGTACATCCACTCGGTGATCGCCGCCGAGGCCGGTTGGTTCACCCTGGCCGACGTCGCCCGAGGCATCCACGACAAGCTGTACGACCGCCATCCCCACGTCTTCGGCGATCAAGTCGCCCACGACGCATCCGACGTGGTCTCGGACTGGGAGAAGCGAAAGCTCGTCGAGAAGGGCCGGAGCAGTCTGATGGACGGCGTACCCGGTGCCCTCCCGGGACTGCTGCGAGCCGAGAAGCTCCAGAAGAAGGCGGCACGGGCCGGCTTCGGATTCGACACCCCGGACCAGGCCTGGGCCGACCTGGCTGACGAAGAGCAGGAACTACGCGACGAACTGGCGGCCACCACGGTTGATGAGTCGGCCGTGGCCCATGAGCTCGGCGACGTCCTCTTCGCCGCGGTGGGTGTGGCCCGTCACCTCGGTGTCGATGCCGAGACCGCCCTACGCGAGGCGACCACCCGGTTCGAGCGTCGATTCCGGCATGCGGAGAAGAGGGCGGGCATCGACGACGTCGAGCTCGGCGACCTCGACGACGATGAACTGGGCCGCCGATGGGGTGAAGCCAAACAAGCCGTCGGATAGTGCGCCAACCAGCCCCACGCGCCGTGTACCGTTGCGATGTCTCGGGGCCGGCGGGCGGATCCACCGTTCTCACCCACAGGAGCGCGCCCATGAGCCACATCGCGAAGGAAGAACCATGAGCACGATCGAGCACATCGCCGGCCGGGAGGTTCTGGATTCCCGTGGCAACCCCACTGTCGAGGTTGAGGTGATCCTTGCCTCCGGTGCTGGTGGTCGGGCCCAGGTGCCCTCGGGAGCGTCGACGGGCCAGTTCGAGGCCGTCGAGCTGAGGGACAGGGGTGACCGCTACATGGGCAAGGGTGTGCTCACCGCGGTGGCCAACGTCAACACCGAGATCGCCCAGGCGATCACAGGCGAGGACGCCTACGACCAGCGGACCCTCGATCAGCTCCTCATCGATCTCGACGGCACCGACGACAAGGGCCGTCTGGGCGCCAACGCCATCCTGGGCGTCTCGCTGGCTGTGGCCCGGGCCGCGGCCGACGACCTCCAGCTCCCCCTGTACCGGTACGTCGGGGGCACCAACGCCCACGTGTTGCCGGTGCCGATGCTCAACGTGCTCAATGGGGGCGAGCACGCCGACAACAATGTCGACATCCAGGAATTCATGTTCATGCCGGTGGGAGCGGCCTCGTTCTCCGAGGCCCTGCGCTGGGGCGCCGAGGCCTACCACACCCTGAAGGGTGTGTTGAGCGACCGCGGCCTGTCCACCGCCATCGGTGACGAGGGTGGTTTCGCCCCGAATCTGGGCTCGAACGAAGAGGCCGTGCAACTCCTGGTCGAGGCCATCGAACGAACCGGCCTCGTTCCCGGCGAGGAGATGGCCCTGGCTCTCGATGCCGCCTCGACCGAGTTCTACAAGGACGGCAACTATGTTCTCGCCGGCGAGGGGCGCACCCTCTCGTCGGCTGAGTTCAGCGACTATCTCACCGACCTCACCACCCGGTACCCGATCATCTCGATCGAGGACGGGATGGACGAAGAGGACTGGGAGGGCTGGGCCACCCTCACCGCCTCGATCGGTGATCGCGTCCAGCTGGTGGGTGACGACCTGTTCGTCACCAACACCACCCGTCTGGCCCGGGGTATCGAGTCCGGCACCGCCAACTCGATCCTGATCAAGGTCAACCAGATCGGCTCGCTCACCGAGACCCTCGACGCTGTCGCTCTCGGTGCCCGGGCCCGCTACACCTCGGTCATGAGCCACCGGTCCGGCGAGACCGAGGACACCACCATCGCCGACCTGGCCGTGGCCACCAACTGTGGCCAGATCAAGACCGGTGCCCCGGCCCGCTCTGACCGGGTGGCCAAGTACAACCAGCTCTTGCGCATCGAACAAGAGCTGGGCGAAGGCGCCTCCTACCCCGGCCACGCGGCCTTCTCCCAGCTCACCGGCCCGTCGGCCACCACAGCCTGATGGCGGACAACGATCAGTCGGTGTGGGGCCTCTGGGCCCGACGGGGCTTCTGGCTGCTCGCCGCGTCAGCCCTGCTGGCCCTGATGGTCACCCTGGGCGTCCTGCCGGTGCGCACCTGGATGCACCAGCAGGCCGAGCTCGACCGGGCCACCGAACGGCTCGAAGAGCTCCAGGACGACTATCTCGCCCTCGAGAAGAAGGTGAGCCTGCTCGACTCCGATGAAGAGATCGAACGTCAGGCCCGCGCGAACTACGACTATGTCTTCCCGGGCGAAGAGTCCTACCGGATCCTCCCTCCTGCTGAGTAGCTTCGCTCCAGCTCTGAGGGTGGCGGGGGAGGCTCGACCCGCAACCCGACGTAGGAGTCCAGGGGTCGGTCCTGGTCGATCGAGTCGATCTCGTCGGCCAGCGCCGCGGCCCGGTCCGTTCCGATCACTTCATGGGTGAGCGACCGGTACTTCCTGCCCAGCTCACCATCGCTCGGTGGATGCTCCGGATCGCCCCCGGCTTCGGTGGGCCCCGATGCGAGTCGGGAGCCGTCGCGCAAAACCAGAACAACCCGGGCGAAGCGTCGAGCCGGCAAGGCGCTGTTGAACTCGTCGGACTCGGTTATGAGGGTCGTGGTGGAGAGGCGCAGAATGCCGCGGTCGGCGAGCGAGGGCCCGCTGATCTCGTGTACTCCCACTCTGCCCCGCACGATGGCCGCCGCCACCGGCCAGGCCAGGCTGTATTGAGCTTCCTCGGTGGTCGACGGCGCCGCGGTAGCCAATCGGCTCGCCTCGTGGAACGTGACGATCTCGACGTGCTCGATCTGATCGTGGGCGACCTCGTGGTCGTCGAGGAGGTTCCGGACCCCAGCTACTGCGGGTCGTGGGCGAACTCGATCGGGGTCATGGCGCGCCGACCGATCGCGGGATGGCGGCAACGATGTCAATCCGGGTGACGGACCTCAGGGCGAGGCCGAGGCCGTGAGGAATACGCGGCGGTAGGTGAGCATGGCCTTGCCGTCGGGGCTCGGGGGGTAGGCGGCCCGGACCCGGTCGGAGTACAGGCGCCAGAACTCGTCGGCCTCGTCCTCGTTCAGCTCGGCCAGCAAGGGGCGTAGAGCGCTCCCTCTTGTCCACTCGGCTACCGCGTT
>JAAEMS010000291.1 GCA_024225275.1 Actinomycetes bacterium | reverse complement strand
CCACGAAACGATGGCGCCGCAACGGGGTCAGCTCTCCGACCGGCACCCCGTTGCGAGTCACGATGAAGGTCTCTCCGCGATCGAGCTCGCGCATGATCTCACCACTGTCGTTGCGGAGTTCACGTTGGGTCACCTCTCTAGTCATCACCCCAGCGTAGCACCACGTGCTACGTAGCTTGGCGCTCTCTCGGTTCCAGGACCCCGCGGCCGGCAGAAACACCTCTCACACCCAATTCTCCCAATGCCCAGCTCCGATACGACACAGGCCACCGTCCCCCCTCCCCTGATACACACAGAACCCAGAATCGTTGCCAACGGGTCAGCCGAACTCGGAGAGCCGCCAGCCCCATACCGTCCATCCCACTATCCCGCCGCCGACCGTCAGCCGGATCGGTGATGTCGGTTCTGAGGCTCGTCTGTGCCGATCGATCCTGTCGGCGAACTTGGTCTCGTGATGTGGCAACCCGGCCAGACAATGGTCCATCACGGGTATTGGAACGACCGCATCTGGGCGGCCCGACCTCTGATCATGGTGGCCACCAACCCACCGAAGACCAGCCACACCACAGAACCAACGCGCCACATCCTCCTCATCACAGGACCATCCCACACCCCGCCACCTGCCATGACCGAGGCCCGGCGAGCAGACAGAGGAGCCTACGACATTCAGCAGCAAGCACCTGCCAATGATCCACCACACAATGAACTGCTCTCGGGCCAATGAACCGCTGTAGCGGCCCAGTGCAAACAGAACGCCCCACCAAACGCACTTCCAGACAGGGTCCGCCCGGGCCGCCCAAGACCCGCCGAAACCCTCCGAAACACGCGGCTTTGAGCCCGGGAGGAGAATCGAACTCCTGACCTATT
>JAAEMS010000290.1 GCA_024225275.1 Actinomycetes bacterium | reverse complement strand
GGGTCTCGATGTTGAAGAAGAACAGGACGTAGTAGCGACGCAAACTTGCGGTGTCGACGGTGAAGAAGTCGCAGGCGACCGCTGCCTGGCTGCGCAGGAACGCGGTCCAGGTCACCGCCGAGCGGTTCGGTGCGGGATCGATGGCGTTGTCTTTGAGGATCTGCCATACGGTCGAGGACGCAATGGTGTGTCCGAGGCCGATGAGTTCGCCGTGGATGCGCCGGTGTCCCCAGGTCGGGTTCTCGGTGGCGAGACGCACGATCAGTTGGCGGACCTCGGCAGCTGTCGGTGGCCTGCCCGGAGGTCGACGAGGCGGTTGGGTCCAGTGCTGGGCGATGGGTCTGCGGTGCTAGCGCAGCAGAGTCTCGGGTGTCACGATCCAGCCGTGGCGGAGTCGGCGGGGGAGTGCTGTGGCGATCGCGCCGAGCATGGCCCGGTCGTCGTCGTTCAGCTCGGGCCTGTCGATTTGTCGGCGGAGTACTTGGAGCTGGTCGCGAAGCACGATGATCTCGAGGTCCTTGGAGCGTCCGGAACGGACGACGAGTCGGGCGAGTGCGGCAAGGAAGCGGTAGAGGATGCGAAACACGAGAGACAAGGATGGGGGCATCGGCCCTGGTCAGCACCCACGCGCTAGTTTCCGAGCCCCACAGGAGTCCACCGCCCTGATCGGTTTGTCGGTGAGGGTGGTAGCTGAGCCGACCTGGCCCCAAGGTGGCCCGGCTACCTGAGGAGTCGATTCAACAGCACGAGACCGGTCACACCGATGGGGATCGAGAGCATCGTGAAGATGTTGAGCCTGTCCACGAGCAGGATGGCCACGGTCGCGACGGCAACGATGAGAACGACGCCCAACCGGCCACGAGCGTCCCTCGGTTCGGGGCCTGCAGTGCCTGGGGCAGCTGACGGGGGTGCGTGGAGTGCGTCGCGCTGTTCTTGGCGAGTTCGGGCAAGGTAGATGCTGCTGGAAATGAGGATCACCAGGATGGGCGGGAGGTAGCGGAGCACCGGGCCGAGCTCCGGAGCGGCCGCGAGAGCGACGACACACGCCATCAGAATCGCGACTCGTACGGCGGAGAGCTTCACGCGGCAACCACCTCCTTGTCAGCCTGGGTAGCTGACACAGCGCTGGTGGTGAACGGGTGGGTCCGGGTTCCTTCCACCGAGGATCCCCCGAACCGACCCCGTCTCGCTCTCCAGAATCCGCAGCACTCCGTAGCTTGGGCACATAGCCATATCAACGCCCCCACAGGCCGACTCAGCAGATGGACGCCAGGTCCGACCATTCGTTGTTCAGTCCTTCGAGATCCGGTATCGGTGCGGATAGCTGTCGGCCTCGGTCATCCGCTCGAGTGCCAAGAAGGCCGGATACACGGGTGTGATGCCGCCGGCACCGGTTCGTGAGTACGACATCGAGTAGTAGCAGTGCTGGTAACTCGTCGCCTGCTGGCGCACCAGTTCGATGAATTCATAGTTGTGCGCAGCGAACTGGCGGTACGCCCCGTGGTGCCAAGATCCCCGCTTGATGAGTCGCCTGAGACCGTTGTCGACCTCCTCCACGATCTCAACGACGTAGTCACCGACGGCTGCAACGACATACGGCACAACCCAATGCTCCTCGGCATCGATGAGGCGCTTCAGGTGCCGCTGGCGGGTGTATCCGTCGTGGCTGCGGCTGTACCAGGCGTCAGCCAACAGACGCTGTCGGTTCGACAGAGCGCGATACTCAGTGGCCGCGATCGGTTGGTTGTAGACCCTGCGCGGGATCTCGACAACATTCGCTGGCTCCCACAAGGAGGGAAACGGCCCGTAGTGCGCCAGCATCGAGCCCCTCGGTTCGAGCTTTGCCTGAGGAAGTCGGTCCAGCATGGCCCGAAAGTCGTCTTCGAGGTCGAGCCCGACAGGGATCGGCGCAAGGCCGTTCGCTCGAACACACTCAGCAAGCCCGACCCAGCGGTGCCTCGATTGCGGGCTGTAGGACACCAGATCGAACCATGAACGATGGCCGAACCCGTCCGACCCCTTTGTGCTCAGCTGACGGACTCCTCGGGCCTTGGCCTCTCTGCGGTCCTCGTCCCAGTGCGAACGATGATGCATGTACAGCGCACGGGACTGGCGCAGAAGCTCCGCCCCTTCGGCGATCTGTTCTTCGGTCCATTCGCCGGGGTCGGTGACCCCGACCGCGAGCTCAAGGTTGGCGAATGTGGCATTGAACCCGTTCGGGGAGAATCGCTCCACGGCGCCACGTAGGGCCACGAAACGGCGTCGCATTGGCAACTGGCCATCCAGCGCCTTGCCTATCTCCGTGTTGAAACCCATGTCAGAGCAAGGTAGCTGGCGGCAACTACCATACGGCTGCCAGGTTTGATCCACTGGAGGCCGGCCAGAACGCACGAGCGGGCGACCAAGCGCCGACTACCGGTGGCCGCGGCCAGTATCCGAGAAGGGCACATCTGCGCTCCACGACATGTCCCGTATTGTCCGTCCGACATACTCGACCGTCCACGATCCCAGTCCGCCAGTGGCCCGGTTCGCCTCCGCATCTTCGTGCCGAACAGCGGCTAGACCGAAGGCACTGTTGCGTTGACGGATCGGGGTCCCACCAGCGAGGGTGATCGGGTGGATCGTCGTGCCGTTGCTGAGTCCGCTTCGTTTGC
>JAAEMS010000289.1 GCA_024225275.1 Actinomycetes bacterium | reverse complement strand
CCCACTCCCGGCGGTAGGGGGCCGGGGCGGCCGGGATATTGGGCGGACAATGTGTGATGCCTGTCGTCGATCAGATGTGAAGATCCCGGATGAGTCGTCTCCGGTGTCAGCTCGAACAGTATCGAGCGGGTCGCTCTTGCCGCTTCTTCCAAGCATGTCGGGCGATCGCCGACAGCAACCTCGGTGAGGGGATCATCGAAGGGCTCGGTTGGCTGCCGCCAATCGAGCGGGACTCAGCCCCAGAGATCCTCGACCGTCACCTCGAGCGCGACAGCCACCCGGAGCGCCAGGTAGACCGAGGGTGCATAGTTGCCCTGCTCCATTGAGATAATGGTCTGCCTACTCACGTCGGTGGCTCCCGCCAACTTCTGCTGACTCATGCCAAGCTCGTTGCGCCGGGCCCTGACGCGCTCGGCGGCGACGTCGTCGCTAGCCTCTGGCCGGACTGGCCCGCTCGTTCTTGCCACTGTCAGGCCTCGGGATCGACAGTGTCGTCAGTGTTGTACCCACGGCGGATTGCCAGGGCCATAGCGGCAAACCCAAACCCAAGGCCCAGAGCAAACCCCTTCCTGAGGCTGCCGTCGCCGCGAAGCACGACAGCAACGAACAGCGTCAAACACGAAAGCGCGTACGCGACCATGTAGCCCCGATTCCGCTTGCTCATCGCTATCAACTCGGTTCGCACACTGTGCCGTCCCAGGTGAATCAGCCCGGGGAGGACGGACGCAAACGCTATTCCGAGCATCACGAGCACAGGTCCCGTTGCGGAGCGACCAGCCACACCGATCACAACAGCGCCAACCGCTGGAAGGGCGATGAGTTGTAGGTGTATCGCTATCGCATAGGTCTCGTAGTAGCGGAGGCGCTCCTGCTCATCTCCGTAGTCGAGGTCGAGGATCTGGTCGGTGAGGCGCCCAAGAGGTCGTGTCATATTGGTCATGCACATAGTGTGGTCAAGACTTCTTTACCT
>JAAEMS010000288.1 GCA_024225275.1 Actinomycetes bacterium | reverse complement strand
TGATTTTCATGCAGGACACTTTTATAAAGCTGAATTATTTTCTACTTTAAAACTTGACGAAACAAATATACACGGACAATGTGAGGGATGTAATAATTTCAATGATGGCAATGAATCAGGTTACAGGGTTGGATTGATTAACAGATATTCAAAAGGTTATGTAGATTTACTGGATAGCAAAGCATTATTGGATAAGAAACAGGATTTTAAATGGAATCGTGAAACATTAAAAGAAATACGAAAGTATTATTTAGATAAAACAAAAGAACTTCAAAAGGCGAGGTTATAGTTTTGATTGGTTTGTTTAATAGGGAGGTTGTATCGCCTTTCCTCCCTTTTTAAAATATATATTATGACACAAAATGAAATAGCACTTGAAATACTTAATATGGGTAAAGATGGCTATAAAAACGATGCAGAAGGTTTTGAAAAAATAAACAAAGCAAATGCCTTAATAGAAAAACACGTAAAAGAACAATTACTGTTACATGGTGTTAGCAGTAACGAGAGCATTAACGAAGTGGTGGTTTGCAAACATGGATTTCACCACGTAGAAGAAATTGCAGTTGTGGTATGTACTGAATGTGAGGAAATATTAGGAAGGCAAACTGATTGCTAATGTAAAATGTATAAGTAATTGCGTGAAATTTTAAATTAGATATTATGGATAAAATAAAGGAATTGAATGGCTAAAAAGCAAAATATCACGATTCTGCCAATGGAAACAAAGGTTGAATTAGTTGCAGTAAAAGAAAAGCAGTTATTTAGAAAGATTCTAAATTACGGTGACGCATTAAAAGTTAAACGCAAAAAAGGTTGGGCATA
>JAAEMS010000287.1 GCA_024225275.1 Actinomycetes bacterium | reverse complement strand
CAACATGATCAAACTCGCCAAACGCATCGGGTTCGGATTCCGCAACTTCCGGAACTACCGAATCCGCGCTCTCCTCTACGCCGGACGACCCAACTGGAACCTCCTCGACCAGCTACTGCCCGCTCAAATCCGATGAGCCACACAACCTGGGGCTTCGTCACGGTGGGTTCGAGGACGACAACAACCGGAAACCCAACTACTTGAGCGTCATGAACTACAACCATCAGTTTCTTGGAGTGCCTACAGCCGGGGATCCCCGCTACAGCTACTCCGACTTCGAACTGCCGGAACTCCAGAATGGGGTGCTGAATGAGTCAGAAGGGCTGCTCGCTTCGCCGAATGCTGCCGTGAACGCGGCCGCCCTTGCCTACCTCATGTCAGAGTCCTACGGGACACGATTCGCTCTTCCATTGAGCGCCACTGTTCCACCGACCAAGAGTTGCGTCCCGGGCGGAACCACCGACCTCGCCGACGAAGCCAACGTCGACAGCGACAAGGATACTGGCCTGAAGACCCGGCAGCGGCTCCTCGTGGCCGACGCCACAGGCCCGATCGACTGGAACTGCTCCGACACAATCGAAACCACCGACACGGAGACGATCTCGGTCCGGAACCCGAGTGGCACCACCCTGTCAGGGTGGAATGACTGGGCGAACCTGGTACTGGTAGGCGGCGCCATTGGTGGATCAGGCGTGAACGTGCCTTCGAGCCCATACGTCGAAGATGATGAGCCGCCACCGCCGTTGAGGTTCTTGCCTGGTAGTGAGTTTTCGTTGTCGGGGTCTGAGTATCGGTTGGAGATCCGGCCTGGTGAGACCCGCACGGTGGGTTTGACGTTCACGAGTTATGCGCCTTCCGAGGTGACCTACCCGTTGGAT
>JAAEMS010000286.1 GCA_024225275.1 Actinomycetes bacterium | reverse complement strand
GTTCTTGGTGGCCTGGTCGCGGATCACCATCCACCGGCGACTCCCGTTGTTGCCACCGGTTGGGGCCTGCTCGGCAACGTCGATGCAGTCGAGAATGGTCTGGTCAGGGACTTCTCGATCGAAGTCGAGGCGCTGGCGTACACCACGCGTCGTCATCAGGGCATGGTCGACGATGTCCTGGTACTCGGCAGTGGCGGGCTCCGGGTTCATGACCGCGAAGATAGTGCTGGGCCAGCCCTCGCGTAGGTTGCAGCCATGACCGACTACGTCTTCGTCGAGCGACCCAGCGACCGGGTGGCCCATGTCGTCCTCAACCGACCCGAGCGGCGCAACGCCCTGATCGGACCGATGGCCACCCAGCTGGCCGACACCATCACCGAGCTGAACGCTGATGAGTCCTTGAACGCTCTCGTCGTCCGCGGTGCGGGGGGTGCCTTCTGCTCGGGCCTCGATCTCAAGGAGTTCACCCTCGACCCCCAACCCGATTGGGTGCCGACATTCGGTGACGAGTGGCGCAGGGTCCATCGGTCCTTGTTCGACAGCCCGAAGATCATCGTGGGCGCCCTCCAGGGGGCGGCGGTCAACGGTGGCGCCGCCCTGGGCTTGGCCTGCGACTTCCTGGTCGCCGGCGACACCGCCTTCCTTCAGGTCGGCGAGATCCAGCAGGGCATGCCTGCACCCATGAACATGGCCTGGCTCCGGCTTCGCTACTCCGAGGCCTTGGCCGCACGAGTCACCCTGCTGGGTGACAGACTGACCGGGCCCCAGCTGGTCGACCTCGGGATGGCGTTCAGGTCCGTGCCCGACGACGAGGTCCTCGAGGCGGTCGACGAACTGGTGGATCGCCTCGCGGCCCACGAACCCCAGGGTGTGCTCCGCATCAAGACAAGTCTGAGGCGGAGCGGTTTCGACCCCAGCGCCGAAGAGTGGTTGGCCAAGACACTGGCATCGGACCCGTTGGCTGGAGTCCGCTTCCAGCCCAAGGCGGCCCGCGACGCCTGAGGGCACGAAACGGGTGAACGGGATTAGTGTCCCTGGACGTGGTGAGAATCACCTTTCTTCTGCGCAGACGCTCCGGCCTCGACCTCGACGAGTTCCAGACCTATTGGCGCGACCAGCATGGGCCTCTGATGGCGAGCTTCTCCACCGATCTCCAGGTCCTGCGCTACGTGCAGGTCCACACCATCGCCGACGAGGACCACTCACGGCTGTGGGGTCCCCGCGGCCAGATGGAGGAGCCCTACGACGGGGTGGCGGAGGCCTGGTTCGAGAGCCTCGACACCTTCCGCGACGCGATGGGCTCCGAGCCGGGCCAGGCCGCCGGTCGTGCCCTGATCGAGGACGAGCGGACCTTCATCGACCTGGCCCGGTCACCGATCTGGCTCAACTACGAGTACCCCCAGGTCAACCCCACTCCTGAGACCCTGGTGGCCACCGAGCTCAGTTCCGTGGTCAAGCTCTACTTTCCCCTCCGCCACCGTCCCGAGCAGACCCTCGACAAGGCCCAGCTCTACTGGCGCACCCATCACGGCCCGGTCATCCGCCGCCAAGCCGCCGGCGCCGGCATCCTCCGGTACCAGCAGATCCACGCCGCGGAGCCAGAGATCACCCAGGCCCTCCGATCAGCCCGCGGGACCGAGGTCGAGACCTATACAGGCCATGCCGAGGTCTGGTTCGACCGGGCCGGGGGCGGCGCCACGCCCGAGCGACGGGCCGCAGCCCGCCGGGCCTACGAAGACGAAGCCAGGTTCATCGACTTCGCCCGCTCCACCATGTGGCTGGGCAAGGAGCACGTCTTCGTCGACAAGCGCTGAGATGAGCCCCGGCCCTGGGCGTCGGCCCATGTGAACGAGGGAACGGGCGGTCCGACCCCATCAGAGGATGGTGACGGGGATGTCGGCACGGAGGGCGAGCTGGGTGCTGGTGCTGCCGAGAAGATGGCTGGGGGCCTGGCCGGCGCCGCGGGCACCAACCACGGCGAGATCGGCTCCCTCGGCCTCGATCGTGGCCAGCATGACCGAAACCGGATTGCCGTCGATCAGCTGACGGTCGAAATCGAGACCGGAAGTCGCCAGTGGCCCACACCACTGGTTCTCGAACACCTCGTTGATCTCTTCGCGGTGGGGCTGGGCGGCCACCTTCGGGCCGTCCGGAGTGAGTCGGTCGAGCAGGCCCAGGGCGTGAACGGCCACCACTCGAGCCGACAGGGCTTGGGCCACTCCCACCGTCCACTCGACTGCGGCCAGGCTGGCGGCGGAGCCGTCGACGCCCACCACGATGGTTCGAACCGGGTTCATGAGGGCTCTGTCTCCTTTTCCAGGGCTCGGGTCCGCATGTCGGCCACCGCCCTGACCGCGTGTTGGCCCGAACCACCCGAGGTGGCCAGCTCGGGTCGATGGTGGGCACCGGCCAGCGTGGCAATGGTGGACACCGCTGACCGGCCCAGGGCGTCGAGGTCGTAGCCCCCTTCGAGCAAGGCCAACAGGGGACCGCGCCCTTCGAGGCGGGTGGTGAGCTCGACATAATCGCCGGCGCTCCAGGCCAGGCCGGCCAACGGATCGTCACGATGGGCATCGAAGCCAGCCGAGATGAGCGTCCAGGTGGGATCGAAGGAGTCGACCACCGGTTCGATGACCTGGTCGTAGGCGGCGAGGGCCGCGTCTCCCGTCGCTCCCTCCGGCAACGGCACGTTGACGGTCAGGCCGGCTGCATCGGGGCCGCCAGTCTCCGTTCCTCGTCCCGTACCCGGGTAGGCCGGGTGCTGGTGGATCGAGGCGTACAGCACCTGGGGATCGTTCCAGAAGATGTCCTGGGTGCCATTGCCGTGGTGGACGTCCCAATCGAGGATGAACACCCGTTCACCCCGGGCGGTCAGATCGGCCGCGACCACCGCCACATTGTTGACCAGACAGAACCCCATGGCTTGGTCGGCCGTGGCGTGATGGCCGGGTGGCCTGATGGCCACGAAGCCCCGAGTGGCCTCACCCCGGTTGATCGCCTCGACGGCGGCCAGACCGCAGCCAGCAGCCCACAGGGCCGTACTCCATGACCCGGTCGAGGCGTGGGTGTCGGGGTCGAGCTCGCCTCCTCCGGCTTGGACGAACCTCTCGAGGGCCTCGAGGTAGGCAATGTCGTGGGCCCGGGCCAGCTCATCCAAGGTGGCTTGGCGGGGCGCGAGGGGTAGCAGGACATCGGCCAGGCCCGACTCGGCGATGGCCCGATCGACCGCCGGCAGTCGGGCGGCCCGTTCGGGGTGCCAGCTGGCGGTGTCATGGCCATCGACGGTCGCCGTCGAGGCGTAGAGGACCCTGCCGTCACTCATGGGCTGACCCCTTCGAAGTGGATTCCTCCGACTGACAGCCAGATGTGGCCTCTACCGTCTCGATCAGGGCCACTATGGCCTCGTGGTCGTCAGCGGGCAGTTTGACCCGTCCCTGCACAGTGGCCCGGTTTCTACCGTCGATGACCACCGGGACACCCGGGTGGCAGCGTTCGTGGGCTTCGAGCAATGTCGCCCATTCAGCATCGTTCTGGCGGGGAGATACAACCACCACGTCGGCCTCCTCGGCCAGAGGGCAGGCTTCGCCGTGGAGGGCCGGACAGGTTTCGGATCGGGCTCCCGGCCCGGGACAGGCCAGGACGCGGAGCCCGGCCCGTTCGGCCTCGGCCGCCGCGTGCCAGTGTCCGCCGGGAACCTCGACGAGAACCCGGGGCCGCACACCATCGTCGACCCACACCGGCGTGTCGGAGTGGGTACCGACCACGACCCTGACGACCGACCAGTCGTTGTCACCCACCAGAACATGGTGATGGGCGCGAGTCAGCGAGAGCATGGGTCGGTTGGAGGCGAGGATGTAGGCCTCGAGATCGTCGTGGCCCTTGGCGGCGGCGTCCTCGAGCAGGGCGTCGAACAGGTAGCGGCCCAGCCAACCCCGCCAGTCCTCGCCCACGACGATGCCCAGCTCGTTGGCGGCCCCTGAGGCAGGTTGGTGGTCAGCCTCGCCTACCAGACTCGTCGAGCCGTCGGGTTCGATGACCTCGACCACCAGACAACCACCCCCCTGGTCAGAGGCAGCCAGAAGGCGCTCGAAGAAGGTGTCGTCGGGCATACGAGAGGTGAAGAACCGCCGGTAGATGTCCTCGGGCTCGAGCTCGCGGTAGAACCCCTGGAGGGCGGCTAGGTCGGTGGGCCGGGCCTCACGCACCACCAGGGTGCGGCCGCGCGGGAGCTCCTCCCGGCGACGTTCTGGTGCGAGTTCGGGATCAGACACTGGTGCTTGTCGACAACCTTCCTTCTGACCTTGACGGTAGGCCGGCGCCTCCATCGGGAGCAGGGCACTAGTACCCCTGTTGACCTATGACCACCCACGGGCCAGACGGTCCGTCGTAGCGCATCCATTGGCAGCGAACCGGCTCCCAGCAGATCCACGCCCCCCGAGCTTCATCCCACTGGGGGGTCGTGGGGGGAGCCGGGGGAGTGGGCTCGCCCGACAGTTCGGTGGCGAGCGCCAGAATCCCCGAATCCGAGGTGAGCACCGGGCCGGGTGCGGTAGCGGCCGGGACGGGAACCGGTCGAGGGAGCGGGATCGTCGCCGGGGTGGCGGCGATCTTGTCACGCAGGTCGATGGTGGTCCCGGGGCGGAGGAGAGGATCGAGGACGATGACCTTGGGCTCGGGCTCGGGAGGAGAGCCCACTGCCACGGGGTCGGGCTTCAGGAACAGGATGATGAACGCCGCCACCGTAGCCGTGGCCAGCACGATCACCTGGGGCACGAATTGGCCGTCGGTGGCATCGCTGAGGAAGCCGGCGAGGGGAGGTCCGATGCCGCTACCGACACCGGCCGAGAAGTAGATCAGGCCTATGACCGAGCCGATTCCCACCAAACCGAACAGGTGGGCGGCCGCCGCCCCGATGAGGGCAACGAAGCCCCCATAGGCGATGCCCAACAAGACGGCGAACACGATGAGCCCTGGATAGGTGTCGCCGAACAGGAGCCACACGACATATCCCAGGGGCTGGGCTATCAAGCAGAACTGGAGCATGCGGACCGGACCGACTCGCGACGCAAGGCGGGTGAGTGCCAACCGGCCCAGGATGCTGGACACGCCGATGATCGCGGGGATGAGAGCAGCCCGCGACGTTGAGAAGCCGTCGGCCTCGGCAAAGGGGACGACCAGGATGAACGCGGGCATCAGGGCGGCCGACATCAGCAGACTGCCTGCGGCCAACAGCTTGAACTGGGGGGTGGCCACGATCCCCCGACGATGGGCGGCGGCGTCGGTCGGAGCCTCGGAGGGTGGCTTCTTCATGAGGAACCAGGCAATCGCAAAACCCACGGCACAAATGGCGGCCAGAATCTGGTAGCTGGTACGCCAGCCGTGGGTATCGATCAGCCCCTCTGACACGGGCAGGAGGATGAGGGTGCCGAGGCCCGGGCCGGTGGCGGCCACCCCTTGGGCCGGGGTCAGGTGGCGACGGAACCAGCTGGCTACCACCGCGAACAGGGGGGCGCTGAACATGCCGCCCCCGACGCCGGCACCCACTCCGTAGGCTACATAGGCGTGCCAGATCTCGGTGGCTTGGGAGGTCAGGAGCAGGCCACCACAGAAGAGAGTGCCGCCCCCCAGGAGCAGGGGTCGAGCTCCCAGCCGGTCGGACCATGGCCCTGAGATCACGCCGGTCCCGAAGAACAGGAACATCGTGATGCCGAAGACGGCCGATGTCGGCCCCAAGCCCTTGTCGAACTCGGCTGAGATCTCCTTGATGAAGACCCCGAAGGTGTAGAGGGTTCCGAAGGCCACTCCATTGGCAATGGCGGCACCAATGGCCACCCACCAAGCCCGCGCCGAATCCACGCCGGCCGGTTCGGTGTGCAACTCGTGCTTCGCGACCATGGGTTCACTGGGGTTCGAGATTGAGGTCGGCTGCTTCTGGCATGCCCACGAAGAGCAGTGGGACCAACGCGGCCGGCGCGAAGCATAGATCGATTGTGGGTCAGTAGTCGCTTTGGCGACCGCCACCGTCGGCCATCCTCGTGGGGAGTCAACCAGTTCGGCGACGCTGGTGGTCACTCTCCCATGGACGGCTTGACCGACCGGCTCTGGTTCTCGCCTGTCACCACGAACTCCGATTCGGCGCGGGCGGAATCGAAGATGCCCTTGGCCATGAGGGAGCGCTCGGCGCTGCGTCGTTGCTGGTAGATCTCGGCCCTGGTGGTGTGGACTGCCTTCGACTCGGGCTCGGCCTCGGCCGCGTAGTCCGCCAGATGGCAGGCCAGCCGAAGATCACCCTCGCCGGCCAGGGCCTGGGCCCTGTCGGCCAGCCGAAGGGCGCCGCCCGCCAAGCTGGCGATCTCGAGCCCGAGACTGGCGTCGCTGGCCGGCTTCAGCCTCGATGGAGTCCCGTCGTACCAGCCCCCATAGAGGCGCCAGAGGTTGCGCACGACGAACTCGGGCTCGTCGTAGAGGGGGCGCAGGTAGGGGAGCTCGAGGACTGCGGGATCTACCCCGACCTCGTGGACGATGGCATCGAGCCGCGCCCCGGTGTTCATGGCGGCCAGCACGTCGTCGACGAGCTTCTCGAGGGTCGATGCCACCGTCTCGAGGCACTGGCGGATCCGTTCCGTTCCGACAATCGGGAGTCCGTGGGCCGGCACGAAGAGCTCGGCCCCGGTGGCGACCATGGCCCGGAGCGATTGGGCCCACTCCACCGGGTAGCGCTGAACCTTCTGGGGGTTGCCGCAGTTGGGGAAGTTCCAGATGAATTGGTCGCCGGCACTGATCAGGCTGTGGTCGGGAAGCCAGGTCCACGTGTGGTCGTCGGTCTCGCCCATGGCGTGGTGCAACCGGAGCTCAACACCCCCGATCGTCTCGGTCAGCCGATCGCGATACTCGGTATCGGTGCGCAAGGTCCCGTCCGGCACGAAACTCCGTCCCCCACCCATACCCTCGCCCCCCACCATGGGCGCCCCTCCGAACTGGCGAAGGTTGATGACGCGGTTGTAGCCGTCGGTGAGGTCATAGCGGTCGAGGCGGAGATTGACGTTCTCGTGGCCCAGCACCCGGGGCCGGGGGCGGCCCCGATCGTCGGCGTCAGCCGCGAAGGCAGAGCTGCCTCCGACATGGTCGAGGTGGCCGTGGGTGTAGACGAGGGTGTGTATCGGCTCGTCGCTCCAGCCCCGGATGGCGGCCACCACGTCGCGCCCGCTCCGGCGGCCACTGGAGTCGAAGGCCACCAGCCCCTCGTCGGTCCGCACCAGCAGTACATGGCTGAATGACTCGACGAGGGCCAGATCGTCACCCAGCTCGCTGAGCTCCTCGCTGATCCGATTGTGGGGGCCATCAGCCACCCCGCTGTCGATGAACCGACTGGAGAGATCAAGTGGGTGTTCAGCCATGGAGCGATCTTGACCCGGGGTGGGCGCCACCACAACCTGCCCCCGTCGAGGGAATCAAACCTGGCGGCTGATCATGATCTTCTGGACCTCTGAGGTGCCCTCGTAGATCTGGTAGACCCGCACGTCCCGGTAGATCTTCTCGACGGGAAAGTCGTTGAGGAAGCCGTAGCCGCCGTGGATCTGGATGGCTTCGGAGGCCACCCGTTCGGCCATCTCGCTGGCAAACAGCTTGGCCATCGAGGCCTCGCGGGCGCACTCGAGGCCGGCGTCGCGCATCTGGGCGGCGTGGAGGTACAGCTGGCGGGCGGCCTCGACCTGGGTGGCCATGTCAGCCAGCTTGAAGGCGATGGCCTGGTGCTCGACGATGGGGCGCCCGAACGTCTCGCGCTCCTTGGCGTACTGGTGGGCGGCGTCGAGGGCGGCCCGGGCCCCGCCTACGGCCTGGGCCGCGACGCCAATCCGGCCGGCCGACAGGTTGCCCAGGGCGATGGCGAGGCCACGACCCTCCTCGCCGAGCAGGTCGGTGGCCGGGATGCGCATGTCGTCGAAGGCGATCTGACATGTGTCGTTGGTGCGATGGCCCAGCTTGTGTTCCTGGGCGATGACCCGATAGCCGGGGTTGTCGGTGGGGGTGATGAAGGCGCTGATGCCCCGCTTGCCCGCCTGAGGGTCGGTGACGGCGATGATCATGGCCACGTCGGAGAGGGAGCCAGCGGTGATGAACGCCTTGGTGCCGTTGATCACCCACCCGTCGCCGTCGCGAACGGCCCGGGTGGTGATGGCGGCCGCGTCCGAGCCGGTGTGGGGTTCGGTCAGGTGGATACTGCCGATCCACTCGCCCGACGTCAGCTTGGTCAGGTAGTCGGCTTTCTGCTGGTCGGTGCCCAGGTCTTCGAGGGCGACCCCTACCGGCGAGTTGTTGGCGGCCATGACATTGCTGATGCCGCCGTCGGCCGCCGAGATCTCCTCGATGGCCAGCACATAGGTGGTGAAGTCGAGCCCAGCCCCGCCCCACTGGGGGTCGTTCATCATTCCCATGAGGCCCACGTCGGCCATCCGGTCGAAGAGGTCGCGGGGGGTCTGTTCGTCACGGTCCCATTGGGCGGCATGGGGCGCGATCTGGTTGGTGGCGAAGTCCCGGGCCAGATCGCGGATGCGGACCTGATCATCGCTCAAGAGCATGACCGGCAGTCTGTCAGAGGCCGTCGTCCCGACGCCGGTCGGATCCGACCAACTATGGTCGAGCCCCGTGAGCGCTCCCATCTTCTCCCGCCCCATCCAGGAGTTCCTGGAACGCCCCCTCCATGCCGTACTCGCCACCCGCGCCCCCGACGGCACCCTCTCCCAATCGGTGGTCTGGTACGCGGTCGACGGCGAAACGATCTGGGTGAGTGTCCGGCCCACCAGCGCCAAGGCCACCCACATCGATGCCGATGCGCGGGTCTCGATCCTGGCCCTCGCTCCCCACGGTGGCGCCTATGTCCGGGTCGAAGGCCTGGCGACCCGCGACGGCCACGTGTCCGACCACGAGAGGCTGGAGCTGGTGTCGCCCTACCTGGGCGCCGACGCGGGGGCCTGGATGGCCGAGAATCCGCTTCCGTCACCCAACACCCGAATCCGCATCACCCCCGACCGGGTGGTGTCCCGGGGGGTCTGACCCCTGGGTGTCCCGGGGGGTCTGACCCCTGTGTGAGAGGGCTCACAGGGTTCCTGGCGAGCCACCGGCCGTGAGCTGACGGTCGACCCAACCGTCGAGATCCAACCAGGTGCGGTCGAGCCACTCGATCTGGGCCGAGGGGTCGACCGGAATCTCCGAACGCGGGATCCGCCAGCTTCGAATCCTCAGCGTCGAATCCACCGGGGCCCGGTGAGCGAGGACCGAGGGGGTGGCCAGGAGCTCCGCTCCGACATGGCCAAGGACCAGCACATCGGCGGTGGGCAGCGCCTCCAGCAGGGCCAAGGTACCTCCCGGGCGAGGTGGGAGGAGCTGGCGCAGCCCGGCCAGCCGTTCGGCTCGGGCCGGATGCGATTCGGCCATCCGGTCCAGGGCCCTCTGGCGCCGGCCCGGAGTGGCCAGGCCGCCCTCGGGGAAGATGGCGACGGCATCGTGGGCATCATCGTGGGAGGAGAATCCGGAAATGACCCGACGGGCGGTGGGGCCGTCGTCGCGGTCGATGAACACCGAACCGATGCGCTGATAGATCAGATCGAAGCCCGGATCGGCCAGCATGTCGTCGGTGAACACCCCTCGCATGGTCCACTTCGAGCCCAACCCGAGGGCGAGTGCAGGCACCGACGAGTCGAGCATGCTGACGTGCCGGGTCAGGACGATGAGTGGCCCCGCCGACTCGACGTGGGCTGCATCGACCTCGGAAACGTCAGTGTCCAGCTCCAGGAGGCGGCCTGCTTCGCGATGCAGGGTGGAGACCGACCAGTTCAGGAGCCGCCAATGGCGTAGCTGTGAGGAATCGCTGGCCAGCGACCGCCCCAGCCCCCCAACCACCCAGAGCAGGGGAGCGGCCAGGATCTCCGCTGAATCATTGACCCCATATCGCAGGCCGAACAGATAGGTGCGGGCCAGAGGCCAGCGGCGCCGGCCGCGGACCAGGTCGACAACGACGATGACGGGAATGGCCAGAGGGGCCAACGCCAGGGCAACAAGGGAGCCGGCGAGAACGGTCGGAATGGTGCGGGCCCGGCGGGGCCAGCGGTGAGGATCGGCTGAGGTCACCTCGATGAAACCGGGTGGGGGGCCGATCCATTCACGGGAAGGCCCGGCTTGTCGAGCACGGTGCTGAGAGTGAGGAGTACGGCCATCACGATGCCGGCGATGAGCCACGCCGGCCATGGTCACCGCGGCGACGATGTAGAGCCCCTTCACGACCCGAGATGCTCCCACACCGACACCACTGGTGGAGCCGGGTACGGTTGGCCCATGGCGAACGAACACGGGCTTCTTCCCAAGGCCGACCCCGACCAACTCGACGACGAGCTCAAGAAACGGCTCGAGGTCTGGTACGACAAGGCCTACACCGACGACAACCTGTTCCTGACCCTGGCCAGCCGGCCCGCGGTCCTGGGCCAGTTCCTCGATTGGGTGCGGTTCATCTATACCGACGAGTCGAGTCTCGATCCGGCTGTCATCGAGCTGTGCCGAATACGACTGGCGGCGCGCAATCAATGTGTGCACTGAAGTCTTGCCCGTAGCGCATCGTTGGTGCGCAAAGGACTCACCGAGGAAATGGTTCAGTCCGCCCTCGGACCCCTCGACGACTCCGACCTTCCTTCCGGCACCGTGGCGGCCCTCCGCCTGGCTGACGCCCTCACCGACACCGGGGTGCCGGCGATCTCTGCGGCCCTGCGTGATGAGCTGGGCGACCACTTCGATGCCGGTCAGATCCTCGAGCTCGGGGCGGCCCTGTCGGTCGCCTCCGGTTGGCAGCGGATGATCGAGGCCTTCGACATCCGCCCCGACTTCTGGACTGAAGCCACCCCCGACCCCCAACGACCCCAGAGCTGATCCTCGCCCCGTGATCGAAATACCCACCCCTGACGACTGGCATGTGCACCTGAGGGCCGATGAGATGCTCGAGGCTGTCGTGGGCTACTCCGCCCGCCGTTTCCGGTACGCCCTGGTCATGCCCAACCTCCGACCTCCCATCACGACCACCTCGGCGGCCATCGACTACCGCGACCGGATCATGGGGGTGGCGCCGCGGGACACCGGGTTCCACCCCATCATGGCCCTCTATCTGACGCCCGAGGTCAGCCTCGACGATCTTCGGCGGGGCGCCGACGAGGGCATCGTGGCGGGAGTGAAGTACTACCCGGCCGGGGCCACCACCAACTCCGATGGGGGCGGCTCGTCACTCTCTGATTTCCGGGGTTTGCTGGAGGGTATGGCCGAGGCCGGAGTCCGCCTCCTGGTCCACGCTGAGGCCACCGATCCGTCCCTGGACATCTTCGACCGCGAGGCGGCGTTCCTCGAGCACGAGCTGGCCCCGTTGTGTGCCGCCGTCCCTGAGCTGAGGGTCACCGTTGAGCATGTGTCCACCCGAGCGGGCGTCGAGTTCGTGGGTGCCCATCCCCGGACCGCAGCCACGATCACCCCTCACCACCTGGCCCGCCAGCGGACAGACCTGTTGGCCGACGGCATGCGCCCCGACCTGTTCTGCAAGCCGGTCATCAATTCGGCCGACGACCGCGACGCGTTGATCGAGGCAGCCACCGGGGGAGTGGGCCCGTTCTGCCTGGGCACCGACTCGGCTCCCCACCCCACCACCGCCAAGTACGGCCCCAGAGCAGCCGCCGGCATCTTCAACGCGGCCTATGGGCTCGAGGTCGTGGCCGAGGTCTTCCACCAGGCCGGCCGCCTGGACCGGATGGGGGCCTTCGTCTCGGGCAACGGCTGCGCCGCCTACGGCGTCGAGACCCCCGAGACCACCCTGACCCTGACCCGCGAACCCGTCGAGGTCGAGCGGGACACCCAGCTCGAGACCGAAGCCGGCGACCAGGTGGTCCTGTTCGGAGCCGAAGAGGCCGCCCGCTGGACCATCAGCTGAGTGCTGGGCCCAGGGCGGCCAACATCGGCCGGTGCCGCTGGTACGTCGTTGAGACCGGTGAGGGCCCGTGGTGAATCGATACCGCTGATGTCGGCAAAGGAGCAAGCGGCGGTTGATCAGCGGGCTGATGCCGGTGCCTTCCTGGCAGGTCAGCGGGGATCGCCCTGCATCATGGCTCGGAGGTCCATCAGCGTTTCGGCCGCCCAGGTCATGCTCTGTTCGCAGGCCTGTTCCCAGTTGTCCTCACTCCCGATGACCGAGTTCAACGAGGAGTACAGCAGGGCCCGTTCATCGAGGTCGAGGTCTTCCATCATGAAACGCGCCATCTCGCGGGGCTCCAGGGGAGTGGGATGGGTCGCCAGGTAGGCCACGGTGCCGAGCAAGGATCCGATCGCACCCCGAGCAGATTGGGGTATGTCGCTCCAGAGGTGTTCGTCTGACATCGCTTGCTCCTGCGGCTGCTACTACTGTCGTCGTCCCCGCCAGCTCGACCATGAGGAGTGGGGCGGGCTCAGAGACCGCGCAGCTTGAACTTCTGGACCTTGCCGCTGGGGGTCATGGGGAACTCGTCGACGATCACCAATTCTTCGGGCCAGAACTGTTTGGTCACGTCCTGTTCGGCGAGGAAGTCGGCGAGCTCTGCCAACGTGGGGGCGTCGCCCGAGGGGATCACGAAAGCCAGGCCGATCTCGCCCAGGCGGTCGTGGGGCTTGGCGACGATGGCGACGTTGGCCACTGAGGGGTGGCGCATGAGGGTGTCCTCGACCTCCTTGACCGGCACGTTCTCCCCGCCTCGGATGACGATGTCCTTGGTGCGGCCGCTGATTCGGATGTAGCCATCAGCGTCCATGAAGGCCCGATCTCCGGTATCGAACCAACCCTCAGCATCATGGCACGAGTCAGTCAGCTCACGGCCCTGGATGTAGCCGACGAACATGAGACTGCCGCGGGCCTCGAGATCGCCTTCGACGCCGATGTCGGTGACGGCGCCCTTCCCATCGACCACCCTCACCTCACATCCGGCGGGGGGGCGGCCGTCAGTGAGGCGTTTCTCGAACGAGTCGTCGACGCGACCGGTGGTGAAGAGGGCACATTCGGTCATACCCCAGCCGGGCAGGACGGTGCAGGGCAGCTTCTCGGAGGCCGCTTCGAGAACGGGGCGGGGGATGGCTGCCCCAGCGCAGATGAACACCCGGAACGAGCCGATGTCGCGTTCCTCGATACCGGGGACCGCCAGCAGATCGGCGAGGAAGGGAGTGGCCCCCATCGAGTTGGTGATGCCGTGCTGCTCGATCAGGTCGGCGAACGCCTGGCCCTCCCAGACGTCCTGGAGAATGGTGGTGGAACCGCTGGTGAGGGGCACCCGCAACCCGTACACGTAGCCCGTCTGGTGGGCCAGCGTCGAGGCCATGTGAAATACGTCGTCGGGGCCGCGGCCCGTCTGTTTCAGAATGAGCGCGACCGGGGCCCCGAGGGTGTTCTGGGTGTGCATAACCCCCTTGGGCTGGCCCGTGGTTCCCGACGTGAACTGGACCTCGCAGACCTCATTGGGCCCTGGACGAAGCAGGTCGAGGTGGGCGCTGTCGATCGGTGAAGCGCCCCCCGTAGCCATGAGGTCCTCCCAGCTCCGACAGTCGGGCTCGTGGCCGGTGCCGTCAACCAGGATCACCTCGCGCACCCACGGGCACACCTCGCGGACCTCCTGGTGCAGGGGTCCGTACTCGAAGCCCCGGAACTCGCGGGTGGTCACCACTACCGAGGGCCGAGCGAGCTCGGACATCACCCGGACCTCGTTGAACCGGAAGATGGGAGCCACCGGGTTCACCACCCCGCCGATGCGTTCGGTGGCCAGCATGGTGACGGCGAACTCGGCCCAATTGGGCAGCTGGATCTGGACCACATCGCCCCGACCCACGCCGATGGTGAGCAGGGCACGGGCGCACCGCTCGACCTCGTCGAGCAGTTCGGAGAAGGTGAGGGTTCGGCGGGAGTCGACGATGGCGGGCTTGTCGGGCCCCAGCGCGGCCCGCTCGACCAGGAGGTCGTGGAGGATCGTGTCGGGCCACACTCCGAGGTCGCTCTCCTGGGCGATCCGGCTCTGGGTGAGGTTGGTCTCGAAGAACATCGGCTCTGGCCCTCCCTGGGTCGTCCGGCTGTCGGGCCGGGCCGCCATTGTGCACCGGGGCCCGCGTCACTGCCGGCAGGACACTCAGGGCGGCGGTACTGTCGCCTCGATGTCTGGTCTTCCCATTGACGTGATCGACCATCCCGAGACCCCCAAGCCGGCGTCGCCGGC
>JAAEMS010000285.1 GCA_024225275.1 Actinomycetes bacterium | reverse complement strand
TGTCCGTCGGGTCCGTCGTCGCCCACGAAGTTGGCGAGCACGGAGGCGTCGAGAACGATCACTGGTGGCTGCGTTCGGCCTCGAGGTCGCTGGCGGCTTGGGCGAGGCCGACGGTGCCGCCTTGGTGTTGTTCGATTCGTTCGATGATCTCGTCGAGGGTTGGGTGGCGGGCCAGGCGGGTGAGTTCGGTGGTGAGGTATTGCTGGAGTGAGAGTCCGGCTGCTTGGGCGCGTTGGGTGAGGTGGCGGTGGACGTCGTCGGGGAGGTCGCGGACGAGCACGTTGGGCATGCTTACAGTATGCAAGCATAGGTCGATCGGGGCAACCTTCGCCGCACGGAGGACCATCACGCTGCCAGCGTTCTGTGATGGGTCAGCGGCGGGTTATTGGGCGGACAGTATGGGATACCTCGCTTCGCTCTCTCATACCGAGGTCGCCCGCTGCCAAGCGGACCGAGAGGCCCGTTTCAGGTCATCAGCCGTCGGTGAGGATGCGTGAGAGCGTTCTTGTCATGACGTCGCCGAGCGGGTGATTCCTGGGGACGTAGTAGAGCACGCCCCCGACGGCTTGTTCGAGGGCGAACATCTTGCCGCGGAGCCAGGTGGGGTCGTTGGCCCCGACCGCGGCCTGGAAGCCTTGGCGAGTGCGGTCGCTGAGGATGGACCAGGCGGGTGTCAGGTCTTGGGCGTTGTCGCCGTAGCCGGCTGTACCCCAATCGATGATTGCGGATAGCTGTCCGTGGTTGGTGAGGACGTTGCCAGCGATGAGGTCGCCGGCGGACCAGTAGGGGTCGTCGAGCCATCGGTGTAGCCGGTCAAGGAGCGGGACCAGGGGCCCGCCTCGGTCTCCGGGTTGGCGTTGTGGAGCCGGCAGGTCGGTGAGTGAACCAACGAGCTGCACTGTCTCGGCGAGTTGGTGGGCCAGCGCTTGCTCGGATCGTTGGAGCTTGTGGCGCGCCGTCCATGCGTCTTCGCCTTCGATCCAGGCGAGCACGGCCCAATGGAGAGGCAAGGAGTTGTCGGGTTGGCCGGCGTGGACCAGGGCCGGCAGCTCGAGTGACCGGCTGAGCGGGGAGCTGGCAAGTGGGGGGAGAAGCTGGTGATCAACCAGGATGGGGGGCTCCGCGCCAGGTGTCCGGGGGAGGCGAACGATGCTGTCGGGTCCGTGGGCGGCGTGAATACGCCAGAGAGCGTTGCTCGTGCCGGTGTTGGCTAGGGGGGTGAGCGGCCGGTCTGCCCGTGTTGGGCACTGCGATGCGAGAAGTGAACGGACAACCTGTTCGGATGTGTCGACTTCGTCGTCGTGTACTCGGTCCACAACACGACGATCCCACGCCGGCGTCCCCTACTCGGGAGAGGTTTCCGTCACCACCCCACTCCCGCGAACTGGGATGGTGTGGGGCGGGATATCGGGATAGCTGGTATGGGACGTCAGTCCCTACGCGGTTGCTGATCCGCTGGTATCCCGTCGGACTTCGGCCGGTGAGCATGTGCAATGTGTCCCCCGCGGTCGACAAGGCTGGAGCGGTGTCTTCCCTTCTGATCGTGACCGGTCCGCCAGGGGCCGGGAAGTCGGCCATCTCGGCCGCGCTGGCGAAGCATGCTTCTCCGAGCGTTCTGGTGGAGGGCGACCAGTTCTTCGGCTTTCCGGCGGAGGGGGCCATCGAGCCCTGGCTGCCTGAGTCCGGCGTTCAGAATGAGATTGTCACCGAAGCTGCGGCGGCCGCCACGGGGCGATTCGCCCGGGACTACGAAACGGTCTACGACGGTGTTGTTGGCCCATGGTTCTTGCCGACCTTCGCATTGGCCGCTGGCTTGGTCGAGCTGGACTATGTGATTGTCCTGCCGCCAGCGGAGGTGTGTGTGTCTCGTGTCGCTGCCCGTACGGGCCATGGCTTCAGCGACGAGGAAGCCACTCGCAAGATGCATGCGGAGTTCGACAGGGCGAGCATCGAGGCGCGTCATGTGCTTGCTGGTGGCTCTGCCAGCCTCGAGGAGCCAGTTGCTGCGATCCGGCGCGAGCGGGAGGCCGGCCGGTTCCGATATCGCGTGGACTGAGGCCTCCCAGCCAGTGGATCACCCGTACAACCGGCGCATTGGGACAGGCGGCGGTGTCACGTGCCTGGCGGGATATCGGGCAGGGTTTCGGCGCGCTGCGGTGCCCGTCCCGTGGTGGGTGACACGCGACTGGTCAGTTCTGGGTGTCGGTTGGGTAGTGGAACTCGGTGACGCGTTCGGGCCAGCAGTGGTCGGGGCCGAGGTAGGCGAGGATCTCGAGGTCTTCGAGCTCGATGGGGGGATCCTCGAC
>JAAEMS010000284.1 GCA_024225275.1 Actinomycetes bacterium | reverse complement strand
GGGAGTCGTTCGAGGGGATGAGTAAGCCCCAGGTCGTGGTCTTGGAGAAAACCGTTGGTATGGAGTTCCCTTCGGAAGTGGCCTCTAGTCTATCTGACCCTATTTCGAGAGCCACTGTAGAGACGACGTAGGTGAGTGTTGAAGCCCTGCCGTGCACTTGAAAGAAACTAGAGTCAGAGTGTTCCGTTAGGAACAGTGCTTCGGGCTGGGCCTTCTCGTCGCGACCGTCAGATTCGGCCTGTCGCTGAGCTTCTCGGTGGGTGTCCTCCGGCTTCGCCCCGACCGCTTCACTGACCTCGACGCTCTACTCGCCACATCTCTGCATGAACACCTGCGCTGGGCTGGGCACCGGACACGTCTCGACCTCACCAAGGCATTCGGCACCACGAGCTCGGCCTCGAAGCCGACCGCGACCGTTTACGCGTCGCGGCTGCTTTCGATGGGGCTCGCCGCGGTGATCTGACCGAACCCCGACACCCAACCGGCAATCGGCGCCGGCCGAACTGTGTCGTCGGGCCTCTGTGTTGGTGGCGTGGGCACTGAGGGAGGCGGCGGGTTCGAGCCGTGAGGCGGCAACAACCCAGCCCCGCTCAATAACCGGAGACGGGCGCCCGGTCCGGGAGGCAAGATTTATGGACCGGAACGCCCGCCCCGGGTTCCCGCCACGAAGGCTCGTAGCCGAGAGTGTCGAGCAGGGGGGTGAGTTGATCGGGAGCGGTACGGATCTCGGCGAAGCGGGGGTCGACGAGGCTGGGGTGGTGGGCGCCCATGGCCTGGCTGAGAATCAGCAGGTCATGACGCAGGGATTGCACGTAGCCGGCGAGGCGGATCGATTTGTCGGTGGGGTCGAGAGCCCGTTCCAACCATCGTCTCTGGGTGGCGACGCCAGTGGGGCAGTGGCCGGTGTGGCAACGCTGGGCTTGGATGCAGCCGACGGCCAGCATCGCTTCGCGGCCGACATTGATGAGGTCGACGCCCATGATCATGGCGGCCATGGCCTCGGCGGTGAAGCCGAGACGGCCCGCCCCGATGAAGGTGATCCGTTGGTGGAGATCGTGGGCCGCGAATGCTCTGTAGACCTCGGCGAAACCCATCCGGAAGGGAAGCGACACATGGTCGGTGAACACCAGGGGTGCGGCACCGGTTCCCCCTTCGCCTCCGTCGATCGAGATGAAGTCGGGGCCGTGGCCGGTGATGGCCATATGGTCGGCGAGCTCGGTCCAGAAGGACTGCTGGCCAACGGCCGACTTGATGCCGACGGGAAGGCCGGTTTCCCGGGCGATCAGCTCGATGAAGTTCACCAGGCCAGGGACGTCGCCGAATGCCTTGTGGGTGTTCGGGCTCTTGATGGTGACGCCGACCTCGACGCCTCGGGCTTCGGCCACCTGCGGGGTCACCTTGGCGGCCGGCAGGACGCCGCCCAGACCGGGCTTGGCGCCCTGGCTGAGCTTGATCTCGATGGCCTTCACCGGCGCACTGTTGACGGTCTGGACCAGGAGGTCGAGAGAGAAGTCGCCGTTGGTGTCGCGGCACCCGAAGTAGCCGGTGCCGATCTGGAAGATCAGGTCCCCACCTTCGTGGTGGTAGCGGCTGAGGCCACCCTCCCCGGTGTTGTGGAGGCAACCTGCCGAGAGCGAGCCCCGGTTGAGAGCGGTGATGGCGGCCCCCGACAAGGCACCGAAGCTCATGGGTGCGATGTTCACCACGGACCGGGGGACGAACGCCTGGCTGCGGTCTCGCCATTCGCCCACGACTTTGAGCGAACCGAGCTCGTTGCCGGCGATGGTGGGCTCGGGGAAGGCTGCGTGGCGGAGGACGAGATAACCGGTTTCGTCGACCCGGTTGTCGGTGCCGAAACCGAAGTAGGGGTTCTCCCCCTTGGCCGAGGCGTAGACGAATCGACGCTGGTCCCGGGAGAAGGGGCGCTCCTCGTCGTTGTCGCTGACGATGTACTGGCGGAGCTCGGGGCCGAACGACTCGAGCAGGAAGCGGAGATGGCCGATGATCGGGAAGGTCCGGAGCACGGCGTGACGTCGCTGGGTCACATCGTGCACGGCGAGGAGGACGAGGAACACGCCGATGCCGCTCAGTGCCCACAGTCTCCAATCCATGGGGCGCAGCTTCGGCGCGACCAGCACGGCCAACAGGTCCCAGGGCGGCCGGGCCGGTCCCGTGCGAAGCTGACCTCATGACCGTGTCGATGGGAATCACCATTCCGCAACGAGGGGCGCTGATCGGGGTGGGGTCGCTCGGCGACCTACTCGAGCTCGCCCCCCGAGCCGAGGAGACGGGCCTGTTCGAGTCGGCCTGGGTGGGCGACAGTCTCACCGCCAAGCCCCGCCCGGAGTCCATCGGGCTGCTGGGGGCGATGGCGGCAATGACCGACCGATTGCGATTGGGGGTCGGGTGCATGGCCAGCTTCCCGGTGCGCGACCCGGCCGTGTTCGCCTACCAGTGGGCGACCCTCGACCAGGTGTCGGGTGGGCGTATGGAGCTGGCCGCGTGTACTGGCATCGTCTCGGCTGACGGGGCGTCGAGAAGGGAAGGTCGCAACTTCGGGGGGGTGGTCGACATCGACCGGGCGGCCCGGCTCGAGGAGCACATGGAGGTCTGTCGCCGGCTGTGGGCGGGTGAGACCCTGACCTTCGACGGTCGTTTCAATCAGTACGAGGATCTGACCATCATCCCTGGTCCGGTCCAGGACCCGTGCCCGATCTGGATCGCTGCCAATCCGGCCCCCGGTCGGTTCTGGGAGAGGTCGTTGACCAGGGTGGCCACCCTGGCCGACGGGTTCCAGACCTGCCACCTGGCGCCGGGAGTCCTGGGGGCCTACGCGGCTGACGTGCTGCGCCTTCGGGCCGAGGCGGGGCTGGCCACTGACAACTTCCCGGTGATGGCCTACCACAACGTCAACATTGGTCCCGACCGCCACGAGTGTCTGGCTGAGTCGAAGAGGTTCCTCGACGCCTACTACGGCCCGGTGTTCACCGAGCCCATGGTCGAGGCCTGGACGGCCGCCGGTTCGCCCGAACAGTGTCTCGCCGACCTCCACGATCTCGTTCAGCAGGGGGCCACCGCGATCACCCTGCGCTGTACCTCGTTCGACCAGGACGGCCAGTTCCGGCGCCTCTGCGACGAGGTGCTGCCCGAGCTCGTCGGGGGTGGTGGCCCGAGCGGCCCGTAGGCGAAGCGAGCTGGGGCCGACGGGGCTGCCTGGGGCCCCGACCCGGTTGCCCAACTAGGGTCGCGGCGTAGTCGGGTGCGTGCACAGGGGAGAACCATGCTGCGACAGGACAAGTACGAGACCATGCGGATCGACCGGCGCGATGACGGGATCGTCGTCGTCACCCTGAACCGCCCTGAACGATTGAACGCGGTCAACGGCCGCATGCACGCCGAGCTCGCCACCTTCAGTCGCGACTTCGCCAACGACCGCGAGATGCGCGTCCTGGTGCTCACCGGTGAGGGTCGGGCCTTCTCGGCTGGGGGTGACTTCGGTCCGGGTGATCCCATCGGGTCGAATCCGGAGGGGCCGACGATGATGATCGAGGCCCGCCAGATCGTCGATCACATCCTCGAGTGCGAGAAGCCGATGATCGCCGCGGTCAATGGCTACGCCATGGGCTTGGGGGCCAATGTGGCCCTGCTGTGTGATGTGGTGGTGGCCGGCACCTCCGCCGTGTTCGCCGACACCCACGTGAACATGGGCATCGGTGCCGGCGACGGCGGTCAGCTCATCTGGCCCCATCTCATCGGGGTCAACAAGGCCAAGTACTTCCTGATGACCGGCGATCGCCTCACCGGGGCCGAGGCCGAGGAGATCGGCCTGGTCAACTTCCTGGTCGAGGACGACGAGCTGATGGACAAGGCCCTCGAGGTTGCGGCGAAGCTGGCCGCGGGCGCTCCCCAAGCCATCGCCGCGTCGAAGATGGCGGTCAACGCCTACTTGAGGGCGGTGTCCAGCTTCGTGATGCCGATCTCGCTGAAGTACGAGGAACTGACCATGAAGTCGGCCGATCATCGCGAGGCGGTCAAGGCCTTCCAGGAGAAGCGGCCGCCCGAGTTCACCGGCAAGTGAGGGGCCCGGCCCTGTGACCGAGATCGGCAGGGAGTTCGTGGGGCTGGCCTCGCCCATCGTCGGGCGGGCCGGGGCCGGTGGACACCCGTGCCAGGGGATCTGGCACACACCCAAGGGGGTGAAGCCCAAGGTCGGCTTCATCGCCACCCACTACAACGTCGACTTCTCCGAGCACTACATCGCCTCCTACCTGGCCGAGCGGGGCTTCGGCTATCTGGGCTGGAACACCCGGTTCCGGGGCATGGAGCGGGCCTTCCTTCTCGACCATGCGGTGGCCGAGATCGGGGTCGGGGTTCGTTGGATGAAGGAGGTCGCCGGGGTCGAGAAGGTGGTGGTGGTCGGCAACTCGGGTGGTGGGTCCCTCATGGGGGCGTACCAGTCACAAGCCGTTGAACCGAACATCACCCCCACCCACGATCTGGCCCCCCTCGACTGCATCGACGACCTCATCGCCGGCGACCTCTACATCTTCCTGGCCGCCCACCCGGGCCGGCCCGAGATCTTCGCCAACTGGCTCGATGCCTCGGTGATCGACGAGTCCGACCCCACGGCCACCGACCCTGAGCTCGACATCTACAACCCCGACCACGGGCCGCCTTTCAGGCCCGAGCTCGTGGCCAGGGTCCGGGCCGCCCAGGTGGCCCGGAGCAACCGGATCAGCCAATGGTGCAAAGAGGAGCTGGTCAGGTTGAACGAGGCCGGGATTCGCGACCGCCTGTTCGTGACCAACCGGGTGTGGGCCGATCCCCGGTTCGTCGACCCGACCCTCGATCCCAACAACCGGCCCCCCAACTCGTGCTACTTCGGCGACCCGAAGAAGGCCAATGCCGGTGTGTTCGGGGTGGGCCTGGTCAACTCGCTGCGGACCTGGCTGTCGATGTGGAGTCTGACCGACTCCCAGGCCCAGGCCGGCCCCCACGGGGCCCGGATCACGGTGCCCACCCTCCTGATCGAGGCCGACGGCGACAGCGGGGTGTTCCCCTCCGATGCCGACAAGATCCTCGACGCGGTGGCCGCCACCGACAAGACCCGGGTCACCCTGTCCGGCGACCACTACTTCCGCGACCCGTCCGACGCCCGCGACCGGGTCGCCGACACCATCGCCGACTGGGCTGCGTCGAAGATCTAGTCCGCTGTCTGCTGTCCGCCGGCGATCGGGCGCCTGACCCCTAGCGCATCGAGATGGTCCCCATGACGTCCTCGTCGCCGTCGCCGGGGGCGGCGATCTCGACGATGCGTTCGTCGACGTCGTCGAACTCGAGGCGCAGGGCCCGGCACATGGTGGCGTGGAGTTGGTAGCTGGCCACCGCGTAGGTGAGCTCGATGATCTGGGGTTCACTGAGGTGCACTGACAAGGCCTCGAAGGTGGCGTCCTGTACGCGGCCGCCCCCCAGGACCATCTCGTCGGTGTAGGCCAGAACAGCCCGCTCGGCCGCCGAGAACACTTCGGAGATGGACCAGGTGGGGATGGCCTCCAACTGTTGGTCGGTGACCCCGGTGCGGCGGGCCGCCTTGCAGTGCTGGCTGAACACGAACTGGCTGCCCGCGGCGAAGCCGGCGCGGGTGAGGCCTATCTCGCGGAGGTTGGCCGGCAGCTCCCGGTCGGGACTGCTGAACAGACCGAAGCCGGCCACCATATGGTCGAGCAGGTCGGGGGTCTGGGCGAATACCGTCCACCAGTTGCCGGGGGTGCCGGTGGCGGTGCCGGGCTCGGCCACCGGGTCACGATCGCCGAACAGGCGCTCGTAGATCGGGAGGGCCGATGGGGGGGCTTGGTGGCGGGGGATCTGCCGAGTTCGGGTCATGGGCGCACTCTATGACCGTTGAGACAGACGATCGGGAGGTTGTGGCATGGGGTCGGCAGGAGGTTTTCAGGTCAACGGGTTCCGGCAGCAACAACTCGCTGGCCTTCTTCTGGTTCCCCAACGCCCCCGAGGCTGCGCCCGGAGTCGCCATGGCCGGCGAGATGCCCGGGGGCGGCGACATCGTTTCGGCCCACGGGTCGATGAACCATGTGGCCTTCGATGTGCCGGCCGACAAGTTCGACGAGTACGTCGAGAAACTGAAGGAGAAGGGACTCGAGCCCAGCCCGGTCCTCAATCACGACAATAGTGAGACGACTGTCAGTCGCGAGCTGCATCCGGGTGTGTTCGTGCGCTCGGTCTACTTCCGCGACCCCGATGGGGTGTTGCTCGTGTTCGCCTGCTGGACCTCCGAGTTCGGTCCCGAAGATGTAGCCCACGCCCCAGCCAACGCCCAGGGCGAGCGGGTCCAGCCGGTGGATGGTTGAGGGCTTGGCCCGACACCACCGTCGGTGAGGTGGAGATGGCCGAGGGTCAGATCCGGGGTCTTGGTTCCTTGGCTGTCACCTCGGGCTGACTGCTACCGCGGGCCGGCTCACCACGGCCGCCACCGCACCCAGGACCACGATTCCGCCCACCATTTGCTGGAGGGTGAACAGCTCACCATTGATCGGCCAGGCCGCGACCACGGCGACGACGGTCATGCCCAGGATGAACAGGGACGAGCGTGACGCGGGAATGAACCTCTGGACCCAGCTCATGAGGGTGTGACTGAAGATGCCCACCACCCCTGCCACGTAGAGCAGGTAGAGCCAGTCGGCTCCACCGACCAGGCCGAAGTCGGCCGCTTCGGTGAACAGGACGGCAACCGGGGTGACGGTGAGGGCTGAGCACAGAGTCGAGCCCGCCATCCACTCGATGGGATGGATGTCGACGGTGCTGCGGACGTGGCGGTTGATCAGGAAGTAGCCGGTGAAGCTGAGCAGTGAGACCGCCGCCGCGAACACCCCCAGGGCGTCCATCTCGACTTCGGGTCCGTTGCCCAGTACGACGACACAAACTCCGGCGATGCCCACGACGGTCCAGCCGACGTGCCATCGAGTGGCTGGCTCCCCGAGCCACCGGCCCGCTGCCACCAGCACCACCCCGGGCTGGAGGGCCATCATCACCGCCAGCACCGCGACGGAAGCGTGTTGGAGGGCGATGAACACGAACACCATGTTCAGCCCGAAGAGCGTCCCCGCCAGCCAGGTGTAGCGCAGGGTCTGGGCGGTCACCCGTCGGCCCATGGCGTATGCGGCCGCGAACACGACCGGAACCGAGCCCCAGAAGCGCACCGTGGCGATCACGATGGGGGGTGCGGTGATGAGCTTCGACACCGGTGGGCCCAGTCCCCAGAGGAGAATGATGCCCACGAGGGTCAAGCCGGGTAGCCGGGAGTTGGGCTCGATGGTGGTGATGCTCCCAGCTCCGGGGTTGCCTTGGCCAACCGTGGTAAGCCAAGAGGTATGCAGCTCTCCGAAACGCCGATGGTCATCACTGGACCGGTGCGGGTGCCCCACCAGATGCTGGCCGAACAGGTCTACGACGACCACCTCTCGGTCCACGACGACGAGACGGCTGAGAAGCTCGGCCTGATCGGCGCACCGATCGAGGGGCCCACCCACTTCAGCCAATTCGAACCCCTCCTTGCCTCGCTGTGGGGCGAGCGCTGGTTCTCTGACGGCTGTCTCAGCGCCCACTTCCTGAACATGGTCGTCGATGGCGAGGAGGTGCAGGCCACGGTCACCGTGCCTGGGCCCGGAGCCGAGAAGGTTCAGATCGACGCCGCCAAGGCCGACGGCACCCCGGTGCTCACCGGTACCGCGTCGGTGGGGCCGGACCACGCCGAGACGGCCCTCTCGCCGCGGGTCGCCAAGGCCCAGGCCAACCCGCCCGAACGGCTGGTCATCCTCGATCAGCTCAGCGTGGGCCAGCAGGGTGCGGTGGCCGACATCGTCTCGACCGCACCCGATGTCCACTACGGCGACCTGTATCCCTTCACCATCAACGCGAAGCTCGAGAGGATCACCGAGAAGATGGCATGGCACGACCCCGAGCGGGGGGCCGAGACGCCGTGGGGCTGGGCGGCCGTGCCCATCGAGATGTTGAGCGTCTTGGCCAACAGCGGATCGAAGGACTCTGGCTTCGTGGTGCGTCAACCCTCGGTCGGGCTGTTCATCGACTTGGAGGTTCGCCTGCTCGGACAACCGGTTCTGGTGGGCCACGACTATTGGGTCGAGCGGGAGATCATCGCCCTGGCCGAGAGTCGTCGCACCGAGTCGTACTGGGTGCGCAACCGGCTGGTCGACGTCGCCACCGACACTGCTGTGGCCGAGGTGCTGCTCCATAACGGGGTGTTCAAGGACTCCTATCCCGACTACCCCCAGGATTGACCCGATGAAGGTGACCAGGCTCTACACCGGTGACGACGGCCAGTCGCACTTCGAAGAGCTCGACCTACCCCTCGAGCTGAGGGAAGGAGTGGGTCTCATGTCGGGTCCCATCCGGACCACGGCGGTCTTCTTCCGCGACACCTCCGAGGCCGGCCCCGAGGTGTGGGATTACCATGTCGCGCCCCGGCGCCAGTTCGTCATCCACCTGGCCGGCGTGGCCGAGATCGAGGTGGGTGACGGCACCAAACGCCGGTTCGGTCCCGGCGATGTCCTACTGGCCGACGACCGCACCGGCCAAGGCCACATCAGCCGTGAGGTCGAGGGCCCCCGCCACCAGATCTTCGCCGTCCTCGACGACTCGGTGGCCCTCGACGCCTGGCGCTAGCCAAACCGGGGTCAGACCCCTAATCGTCGATAGGGGTCAGACCCCTACGTGTCCGAAAGTGTCCGACCGGGCGGGTCATAATGGGTTCATGAGCGTCAGCGCCGTGAAAACCACCGGGATCTACTGCCGGCCCGGCTGTAGCGCGAAGCCGAAGCCCGAGAACACCTCGCGGTTCGCTTCGCCGGTGGCCGCCGAGGCGGCCGGGTACCGGTCCTGTCTGCGTTGCCGGCCCGATCGTCATCTGCGGATCGATGGTCCGGTCGTCGGGGCGCCGCCGGCGGTCGAGGCCGCCATGGCTCTTATCAGCGACGGCTATCTCGACCGGTTCGACGAAGACGAGCTGGCCCGCCGGGTCGGATACAGCACCCGCCAGCTTCGCCGGCTGTTCGAGCAACACGTGGGGGCCACCCCCGCCTTCGTGGCCCGGTCGCGCCGGGCCCATTTTGCCCGGCGCCTGCTCGACGAGACCGAGCTGGGCATGCCCGCCATCGCCGGGGCGGCTGGATTCGGGAGTGTTCGTCAGATGAACCGGATCGTGCAGGGCATCTTCCGCTTCACCCCCAACGAGCTGCGCCAGCGTCGGCGCCGCTCCGACGTGCTCACCGCCGATGGGGGCCTGCGGCTCCGTCTGCCTTTCGTCGAGCCCCTTCATCGTGAGGCCACGCTCACCCATCTCGGCCCCCGCATCACCGCTGGGGTCGAGGCCGTCGACGGCACCCTCTATCGGCGCACCTCGGTGACGTGCGGCAATCCTGGGGTTCTCGAGGTCGACATCGGTGGGTCCCAGTCTCATCTCGAGCTCACCGCCCACCTGCCCACCTTCGACTCGATCATCGACGACGTGGCCCGCATGCGGCACATGTTCGGTCTCGACGACGACATCATCGAGACCGAGGCCGCTCTCGGCGCCGACCCCTGGGTGGGGCCGGTGGTGCGGGCCCAACCCGGTTTGCGGGTCGTCGGGGGTTGGGACCGGTTCGAGACCGCGGTGAGGGTCATTGTCGGCCAGCAGGTCTCGGTGGTGGGGGCCTCCACCATCACCGCCCGAATCGTCGAACGACACGGCGAGGCTCTTCCCGCCCCGGCCCTCGGGCTGACCCATCTGTTCCCCACCGCCGACCGGCTCGTCGATCTCGACGGCGAGGGCCTGGGTATGCCCCACGCCCGGGCCCGCACGATCGCCGCCCTGGCCCGCGCCGTCGTCGACGGCGAGCTAGACCTCCACGCCACCTCGGATGCCGACGAGTTACGAGGCGCCCTGTGCGACCTCCCGGGCATCGGGCCCTGGACGGCCGAGGTAGTGCTCATGCGGGCCGTGCGCCACCCCGATGCCTTCCCGGCCAGCGACCTCGGTATCCGCCACGCCGTCGCCCGCCTGCTGGGCGCGGACGATCCGCCACCGGCCGAGCAGGTGCTCGACCTGGCCGAAGCCTGGCGCCCCCACCGGGCCCTGGCCGCCCAACACCTCTGGACCAGCCTTCATCCGACCCCCGAACCTGGGAGCCCCTCATGACGACCTCGACCCTGCGCCGCCGCACCATCGACTCGCCCATCGGCCGTCTGATCCTGATCGCCGACGGTGACGGGCTACGCCGCATTCTGTTCGCCAACGAAGACCTGACCAGCAAAGGCCTTCGTGAAGAGGATGCTCCCGAGGTCGAGGGTGTCGACGAGCTGCTCGATGCCGCTGACGCCCAGCTCGTCGAGTACTTCGCCGGCGATCGCACCGACTTCGATCTGCCCCTCCATCTCGAGGGCACCGACTTCCAGAAGACGGCGTGGCTGGCGCTGGCGGGCATCCCCTACGGCGAGACGATCAGCTATGGCCGACAGGCGGAGAGAATTGGTCGCCCGGGCGCTTCCCGGGCGGTGGGCTCGGCCAATGGTCAGAACCCGGTCCCGATCGTTCTGCCCTGTCACCGGGTGGTGGGAGCCGACGGGTCGCTCACCGGCTTCGGGGGCGGGCTCGACATCAAGCAACAGCTCCTCGACCTCGAACGCGACCAGCAGACCCTCCCCTTGTGAAGTGGTGAAGTGGGGTCAGACCCCTATTCGGGATTAGGGGTCGGACCAGGTATCGACACGAGCCATGCCCTCATCACCCGAGATAGGCGTCACCAAGAAGGAGCGCTCATGACCGCGACCGAGCACCCGAAACCCGACGACCTCACCTGGGAGCCACCCGGAGCGGGCACCTGGGAGCGCGATGTCTCCCATGCGCCCCCGGCACCCACCCGTCTGTTTCGTCGTGTCATGACCGACGCGCCTTCGACCGCCTATCGGGCCGTCTTCGAGGACTTCGGTGGGCCCCTCGACACCATCGACATGGCCATGGTGCGGGGCGGCCTCTACCGACGGGTCACGCCGTTGGTCGGCGCCGACCGGGGTGGCCCACCTCCGCCCATGCCCATCCTGTGGCTGGCCAGTCGCCTGCATCCCACGTTCCGCAAGCGCAACAAGACTGGGCTGGCCACGTTCAACACGATGAGTTAACTCGACACCCTGAACGGGTGGGAAGAGCATGAACGCGGCGAGTGGATCCGGCGCAACCAGGCCTTGCAGAGTGAGGATCTCGCCGGGTTCGATGACGACCAGTTGGCCGACCATCTCCTCGAAGTAAACATCCGCCACCATGTCCTGCACGGAACCGACATGGGACCCATCGGCGACCTGTTGGCCCACGCCCTGCGGTGGGGTCTGGACACCCTCGAGGTCATGCCCCTGCTCCAGGGGGCGTCACCCGCCACCCGCGAGGCCGCCCGTCTGGGAGCCGACATCGCCGCGGCCTTACGCGGCGACGGGGTCGACCCAGCCGAGGTGTCCTCGGTCGATGAGATCGGCGCCGCCGGCCCCGGTTCGATGGCCGCACTCGACGCCTACCTCGTCCTGTACGGCTGGCGGATGGTCACGTCCTACGACATCGAGGGGCTCACGGTCAGCGAGCTGCCGGGCTCGGTCGTCGCTCTCGTCCGAGCCGGCGCCGATGGGGTCCAGCACGACGACTCGACGGTCGATGAGGCTGGTGCCCAGCTGC
>JAAEMS010000283.1 GCA_024225275.1 Actinomycetes bacterium | reverse complement strand
GTGTCGGAGGGGGGACTTGAACAAACCTCCCCATCACGGCATCTGGCGTCGTCCTGCGGTAACCAGCGTCCCTGAGCGGCATCGAGCGACCACCGAAACCGCTCCCTACCGCAAGATGCCGCTCCAGGGCGCTGGATGCCATTAGCAACGCGACACCCCTTCGGTCGTTGGGTCAGGCAGCTGGAGATGCAGACAGGTGTGCAGTCTCAGTGATCTGAAGCCCGAGCGCTGCCGCCACTTCGCACAGCCGGGTCAAGCTCGTGGTGGCATACCCGTTGGCCTCATACCGCTGGATCTGCTGTTCAGCGATGCCGAGTTCCTCGGCGAGGCGGCGTTGGGACCATGCCCGCGCGATTCGGGCTTGGATCAACAGTTTCGATACGTCCGCCAACGAATCGGCGGTGAACGACGTCGTTGCGCCGGAGCGGAGCTGTTCGTACTCGGCGATCTCTGCTTCGAGATCGCCGGCCTGAGCGCGGGCGGCGTCGACCTGCAGCTGGTGCAGCTTCTTGTCGGCTGCGTCGGCGAGACCGGCCTCGAGGTTCTCTACTGCCGTCCGGAACTGAGCGAGCAGCGTGCTGGTGTTTCGGTACTGAACGTCGTTGGTGATCATGACTCTTTCGCTTTCAGTTCGAGAACAATGATGCCTTTCGCTTCCCCGCCACGACCGCGTTGGAAGAACTCAGCGAACCGCAACCCGCTCCCCGACTCGACCACGTCGGGCAAGAGCTCCCCGCCGAAACGGTCCTTCTGGACGCGGCGGCCGTCGGCGAGGTCAAAGAAGATCGGATCAAGCCGGTCGGTGTCGACACCTGTCGGGTCCCACACGGCATCGAAGTCACCGGGCTTGTCCTTGGCGGTGACGAAGCTGCCGTTCAACCAGACCCGCCGACATCCCGCCTCGGCCAACAGCTCCAACGCTTCGGCCAGCCCGTCGACTTGACGGCGCCGCACCGCGTTCCACCCGAACCGGTCCAACACATCGTCCCACGTGGCCACGTACTCGCCCGGAGGCAGCAGCCCAGTGTCGGGATCGAACAACGGAATCGGCACACCACAACTCTAGCGTTGTGGTCGGAACCTCGCGGGTCACGAGCGGAGACACTCCCCTGTGCCGCAGGGAAACTCGTGCGTGGGCGCTGACCAGGGCGAATGGCCGCCATCCTGGATCCTCATGTTTCGTATCCTCTACCGGTTCCTGGCCTCCCTCGCACGGCTCCGTGTTCGTTCCGGGCGCTCGAAGGATCTCGAGATCATCGTTCTACGTCACCAGCTGAGCGTGCTGCGCCGACAAACCGATCGCCCAACGGTCAACGACAACGACCGGACCCTGCTCGCAGCCATCGCAGCTGCCTTTCCCAAGCGACTGCGGCACGGCTGGATCGTGACACCCGAGACGCTGCTGCGATGGCACCGCAAACGTGTCACCAAACACTGGACCCAGCCTCTGCCGCCCGGAAAGTCGCGCGTTTGCGCTGACCAGGCCCGATGGCTGCCATCCTAGATCCTCGTGTTTCGCATCCTCTACCGATTCCTCGCCCGGATAGCACGCCTCGCAGTCCGTTCCGGACGCTCCAAGGACCTCGAGATCATCGTGCTACGCCACCAGCTGACCGTGCTGCGCCGCCAAGTCAACAGGCCATCCGTCAACAACGACGACCGGACCCTGTGGGTGCCAAAAATTGTGTCATGGTGTCTGACCAGGTGGTTCGCCCGCCATCGTGGCAGCCCATGTCTCGCTTC
>JAAEMS010000282.1 GCA_024225275.1 Actinomycetes bacterium | reverse complement strand
TGGGCTTCTTGAGCGGCGAGCGCGTCCCGTTCGATCAGGGCTCGCTGAACAGCAGTATCGACATGGTGGAACACACCTATCCAGTTGACTTCTTCACCGCACCGAACAGTAGTAGTTGCCGCCGCGATCTCGGCCGGTGAAGCGACCCCTCCCGATTCGCCTTCTTCGCTCATGTCGGTGGACATCCAGGCTTCGTCAGCGCGGGCGTCGAAGGGGTCGTCGTATGTGTAACCACTATCAGACATACATGAGCGCCAGTCCTTCACAACGGCCTGAACTTCATCCGAACCGAAAGCAATGGCCCAGCTTTTGAGCTGGTTCGAGAACCCGTTCAACTGACGTTGGGCCTCGTTGGCGTCGGCGCCCACGAGGACCTCGTACGCCTCACCAAAACAGCCTCCGACCGGCGCTCTGGGATCCTCCAAGATGGGCCCCGTCAACGCAACGTCGAACTCGGCCGAAGTGGCCTGCTGATCTCCTTGGAGCAGGGCGACAACGGCCGGAGCCCGCGGCGGCGGCTTGAAACCGTACTGCTCTGCTTCTGACATGTCAGAAAGTCCATAACGGCCACCGACACCGCCCTCGTACAACAAAGACCGGTCGGGAACATCCCAGCTGAAACCCAGAGGAGCCATACAGTCTCGCACCACGATATCGAACGCTGTCGCGAAGACCCGTTCCTCAGCACCGGTCAACGTGTAGGCGTCAATCGGAAGAGAGAGCTCTGTGACGATGGGGTTGATGAGCGGAACACCCTCAACCTGCCATTGAAGATCGGCGGATCCGTCCGATCCACCACCGGCGCAGCCCGCCGTAGCTA